>JAAEQG010001394.1 GCA_024231775.1 bacterium | reverse complement strand
GGCAAGCCTGCGAGGCCCGGGGCAGGCTTGCGGGAGCTCAGCAGGGCGATGATGGTGGCCTGAAATCCAATCACCCGCTGCAACCAGCACACCTTGCCCTTGCTTCTGCCCGGGCAAACAAGGACAAACTTCTTGACGCCCTTCCCGCCAGAGATCTCGGCCTTACGGCTGATAGATGGCTGTGATAATTAAGATGCCCCCAGTATAATCAAAGATCACGTTTTCGGGTTGCCCACAAACAATGCCTCGACCAGATCCTGAACTATTTCGAGTCTCAACAGCGATGGTATGGTTTCCCGCTTGTAGGCGCTCAACATCAATCAATGACCACATGTGCCACCACGTTGCCAAGTTGTCAGTCACGAGAATTCGTTGACCATGCCCGGCGTGGCCTTTTGGTGCATCATCAACAACGTAGCGGTAGCCACAATGAATGGTGCCATCCTTAGCAAGTTGAGAACCGTTGGCCGCCAGTTGAACCAACGCGGATCGTGTAAGCGCGAAGGAAATGGAAAGGCCCGGAATGACCTGCCAATTGGAGACACCGTCAAACGCTACTCCGTGGCCAGTGCGCTCTGCAGACCACGCCTCAACTGTCCCCCCACCTCTTATTTTCCCATTCACGTCCAATTTGTAATCGGACGCTGGCGAGACCGTCCCGATGCCGACGTGGCCGTCGACGGCGAGGTCGCCGGTGATGCGGTCGCCGGCGCGATCGACTTTCCCCGCCAGAGTCAAACCGGTGTGCCGGAGGTCGGTGACGACGCCGATCCCGTCCTCCCCCGCTTTGCGGTCGAGCGTGGCCAGAGGATAGAACACGTGTCCCGGCGGCGGGGCGGGGAGCTCCGTAGCCCCCTCCGCCACCCGCACCACCCACTCCCGCTTGGTCCGCACGCAGGTCTCGATGCCGATGATCGGATTCACCATCTGGTCGTCCTCGCCGCAGCCCACCTCCCGCTCCCAGACGTCGAGATAGACCGTGTCGGTGCGATCGGTCTCCGGCGTGGTAAGGGCCGGCAGCTGCGCCTGCTCGGTGTAGCTGAGGGCGCTTTCGTTGACGACGGTCCAACCCTCCACCAGACAGTGACCGGCGGCGATCGAGAAGTCGTTGGCGTCGGCGGCGCCGATGGCGAAGCCGTCGTTGCCCAGCGGCACTCCGTTACCGACAATCCACCTCAAGAACGTCTCGTGCTCGTGCTTGCGGATGTCCTGGAGCCCGTTCCAGTCGGCGTCGACAATGGGGACCCCCTGCTGCAAACGCACGCTGACGTAGTGCTTGAGCCGCTCGAAGGTGTCACGTGAGAAATTGCCCATTTTCCATCTC
>JAAEQG010001393.1 GCA_024231775.1 bacterium | reverse complement strand
GGGCGCTGCCGGGTAGGGATGCACGAGATTCCAGGTCGCCCGGGCCGGAAGCTCGGGTGACTTGACAACTGGTGGGGCGCCAAGGGCGATGAGCAGCTGCCGCCACGCTGCTTCACGCTGATCAGGCTCGACGAAACTTACGTAGATGAGGTAGCTGAGGCGATTCGGGATCTCACATTTGGTGAGCAGCAGAGGGATAAGACGGTGCTTGCGGTCAGAAGCTGTCAGGGTCTGGGGGATGATGTTCTCCATCTCGGTCCAGCCGCTTTCGAAGTAGGCTGGGGTCATCACCAGCAACGTCCGCTGGCTGCTGGTCACGGCCCGTTCGACCTCATCCACAATCGGCCGCCCGGCCACGAAGCTCTGGAAATCAATGCAGACCTTCAGCCCTGCCGCTTTCAGCTTGTCCAGCAGCTCGCCCCGCACCCACTCCTGGTCGTCGTGGCTGTAGGAGATAAAAACGTCGTATGCCGGTTCGTCTGCCATCGTCACCTCGGTCCTGTAACCATGCCACCTCCCTGATCGGGGTTCAGGCGCCGCTCCACGCAAGAATACTGCAGCCTTCGCCGCTTAAGTCGTATCGGAATCTTGTCACCGCTTGTTGAGGTCGCCACCAATGCCAGGTCCCATTCTCGCTCCCCCTCACTTGGAATCTGTGCGGAGGGCGGCCCGTGAGGGTCAGTTTCGACCGCAACGTATTTCTCCGTCGTCTTGGCGGTCAGACTGCGACAGAAAGGCGAAGACGCGTCTGAATCGCAACCCAATCTCGACTGGATAGGCGGCCGATCCTGGCGACGATATCGCTGTTGGGAAGGGTAACGAGAAACGTACGGAATGCCGTTGGTACTCGCAGGCTTGCCGCGCCCCAATCAGCCAGGAGATAGTCGGTTCTTGCGGTTGACTTGGCAACCTGGCCGGTAAGCACGCCGAGGGTAGTATCCGGCCGAGTTTTGTTGTATAGCTCGGTGCTGACTACCGAAGCAGGACGACGCTTGACTCCGGAAATACCCGGAAAATCCGCTACCACAACGTCTCCCGGTTGAAGCCTCACGGTTGAAAGTCCTGCCACTGAGCGTCGATGTCATTGTCCCAGAAATCACCCAGCCCGGCCACGCTAGCTG
>JAAEQG010001392.1 GCA_024231775.1 bacterium | reverse complement strand
GTTGTCCACCAACCGTTTGGCTACGCCCGGGTCAAAGGGGCAACCGGTGTTCGCCGCCGGTTTCGACACCGCCGCCAGCGCCCCCTTTGGCCCCAGCCGCTCCATCCTGAATCGCGCCCGCAGCCGTCGCGGAAACAGTGGGGCGTAGGGGTCGATTCCCGCCACGTGATCCTCGCGCATCGCAAACACCACTCCCAGGCGCGGCAACTTGTCCAGCGCCTCCCGCATCTGGCGGAAAAAGCCTTCCGCATCCTGCCACCGGTTCTGGTGCGAGGTGAGGACTTCTTCGAACTGGTCGAGGATCAACACCAGCGGTTGGGACTCGAATTCATCCTCCGGTTCCGGGTAATGTTCGGCCAGGAAGGAACTCAGCGTGTGAGGCAACAGCGTGTGAGGGTCCACGTCCTCGCCCGCCAGCGTCAGCATTGCGCCAAAGACAAAAACGTTGTCCACCTCCTGCGACTCGATGCCCCGGGGCAGTTCGCCGCCCACCCGCGCCACCGGCAGCACGTTAAAACCCCTTTCCTCCAATGCCGGGATCACCACCGCGTTGAGCAGCGACGTCTTGCCCGCGCCCGATTGAGCGTAAAAGAGCACCTCCCGCTCCGCCACGATCAGCGCGCGCAGTTCACGTGCTTCCCGGTCTCGTCCATAAAAGTTGTGTTGGTCGTTTCGCCGGTATGGGCGAGGTCCCACGTAAGGATTATTTTTCATCGGCTCTTTTCCTCCCAATGCTCCCGTAGTTCAGCGATGAACTGCGCAGTGCTGCCCCAGAAAACGTTGATGTCGGCGTCCTGAAAATATTGCTGCAAAAATGTCTGTACCGAGGCCGTGTCCG
>JAAEQG010001391.1 GCA_024231775.1 bacterium | reverse complement strand
GTGCCCGGGTGCCTCTTCAGCGGTGGGAAGCAACCCATCTCAGAACTCGGACCACGGAACTCTCCCACCGGCTGCCCACGCACGTTGGCGAACCTGGTCCGAAGTCTACTGAGTCGCGGAGGAATTGCCCGGCGGTGGGCTGAACGCCACCGAGGGCGAAACCGGTGATGTCGTTCCAGGATGGGGACGGAGAGGCGCCGGATTCCCCGTCACGCGGGCATACAGATCGTTTCTGAGGAAGACCAGCTGACGGTAGTTCGGGAACGCCGGGCTACAGTAGTCACGCAAGAAGGAATACCGTTCAAACCTGGGGTCTTCGATCAGGGCTTCGCCTCCACGGCTGGGCTTGAGCGTGTGGCGGTCGGAGCTGGCGATGACCAGCGCCCCGGCGTTGAGGCTGTAAAAGTAGTCGGCGCACTGCGCACTGGTCAAGTCGTGCGTAGCCAAGTACTCATCGTTCAGCTTGCCGAAGTCCACCGTATCCAACTCGGCGTAGAACGGAACCGCCCCGGCATCGAGGTGAACCACCAGCGTCTCGGTGGCGGGCAGGTTCGCCTTGAGGTAGCGCCCTATGGGAATGTGCTCGTCGCGCAACAGCCGAGCGGTGCGCAGCGTGCGGACGAACTGGTCGCTCTGCTCCAGCCGATAGGCCCGGGCCTGATACAACCCCAGACCGGTCAGCAGCACCACTCCTACTACGCGGCGCGCCGGTCGACCCACACAGGCGTCAGTCCACGCTTCCCGACCGACGTGCAACAAACCACCCATGATGATAAGCAGCACTGGCAGGAAGGGCGCGTAGTACCGGTAGGCGTAGTTCATCACCGGATCGGTGCGGAGGTATTGACCGCTTACCACCGCCATGAACGCGAGCCCCACGCCGCTGACTAGCGCCATCCCGCGGTACTCGGGCAAGATGCGCCGGCAAAGCTCTCTCCAACCTGTCCGGGGAGTCCCCAGCAGCAGTAACACTCCGGCAGCCAAGAAGCCCGCCATTACATACGCCAGCAGGAAGCTCGAGAGCTGGGCCTGCTGCCCGAAGTAGTTCCAGCCGGCTCTGCTCTTGGCGTAAAACGTGTTTGGCAGGAGTAAGCCGTAGTACCACCAACGCCATGCGAAGTAGGTGGCTGCTGGCAAGACGTAGAGCAAGCCGCAGCGTATGAGCAGTCGTCGCAGACGATCCGGGTTCCGCCGGGCTTCATGCCCCACCACCGTCGCCAGGCACACACCAGCCAACACGACGCCTTCCGGACGAACCAAGCTGGTCAGCAGGAGAATCAAACAAAGGACCGAGATTCGCTGCCTCCACCGCTCACGCTCCTGAAACCAGACCACCACCGCCCACAAGCCCGCCACCACACATGAGCTGAAGAGCATCGTCTCCAACCCGCTCAACGCGTGGGTGAACAGGATCGGGGCAGCCAGATACAGCAGAAGCATTACCGAACGGATCGCCTCTCGGATCGCCAAACGACCCAACGTCCGATAAAGAAAGACACCGCCAACGAAGAGGGAGAGGATCCCAATGGCCTTGCTCGCCCAGATAGGTGAGGCACCCAGGCGCATCAAGCTGGCCAGCATGACCGGTAGGGCAACGCCAGTATACCCCTCGATGGGATCATCCCCGACATTCCAGGTCAACTGGCCATGCCAGGCAAGATTGGCAGCATAGCGAAACCCTATGTACGCATCGTCCACCGTCCAATCCGGGGCGACCAGCAACACCACGATCGCATACGCGACTGAAACCACACAGATGCAGATGGGGAAGCGTTGAACCATGCGCACACCTACAGAGCAACGTTGCGTCTTTCCCTGACGCATCGCCTGGCAGTTTTATCGGCCCTTCCCGGTGGTGAATCCACACCGCTTCACCCGGCGATTGTCCCCCAGCCTCCCCAGACGGAGTGCATCCCGAACAGGGTGGCAGAAAGCTGCCGAGGGTGGCGTGGGCAAGCAGCAGCTTGCCCGTGGAATCGTCCAACACGGGCAAACAAGTTTGCCCATGCCACCTTCAGTGGGATGCCCCCCCAGACGAGGCGATGGCTAATCGTAAAAGCACAAGAACGCACCAGCGCCGCCGTGGCAGGCACACCCTGTTGTTGACGCAGCGGATCGGTGATCCCGAGCGGATGTTCGGGGCGACTAGTCGTCGTCGGGAATGGCGCGGTCGCTTTCGCGCCGGAGGGGGTGTCCGTCCGTAGGGATACTGAGCAACTCGAGCGCGTCGCGCTCCACGATGCCTCTAAGCTGCTCCCGCGGAATCGTCGGCAGGTTCGTACCGTGGCACAGATGATTGATGCTGTAGAGCGCCTCCATGGTCTGGGCGGCGCTGGTGAATGGAAACCCGCTCCCAAAGAGCAGCTTGTCCATGACCCCGTACTGATATGCGGACAGCAAAGCCTGGTAGGCCTGCCATGGCTGGTGCAAGAGCCAACTGATGTCCGAGTAGACCCCCGGATGCTTGCCCAGCATCACGATGGTCTCCTCCACCCAGGGATAGCCCAAGTGAGCGATGATGATCTTGAGTTCCGGATGTTCGCGGGCGACCTCGTCGAGCAGCATCGGCCGGGCATACTCCAGTCGCGTCGCCGGCGCAAAACCGATCCCCGGGTGAAACAAAATAGGCATGCCCATCTCGGCAGCGACCTCATAGATGCGCTGGGCTGTGCTGTGCGACGGATGGAAGTTCTGGGCCGGGGGAGCAATAGAAACCCCGCGCATGTTCAGCTCTTCGCGGGCCCGGCGCAGCTCCAAGAGCGCCTCTTTCGGTCGGGTGGGATCGATGCCCGCGAATCCGATCAGCTTTCTGGGATGTTCCTGCACGTAGGTCGCGACGGCGTCGTTGGTTATCTCAGCCTCGAGACAGTAGCTCTTGAATCCTAGGACTATGGCCCGATCCACCGGCCCGCAGGCCTCGAGGTGCTGCTGCGTGGTCGCCACCATCTGCGCACCGTCATCCGCCCCGCCCGGGCCGCTCCGTTGCCAGCCACGGCGAACCAGAGGATCTATCCCGATTTCAGCAGACGATTCCCAGATATGCGTAAAACAGTCAACAATCATCTGCCTGCGCCTCGGTCCAGCCGCACAATCTCACCATGTTCCGCATCTTGCCTATATCAACCACCGGAATCTCGGTCAACCCGTAACGCAAGAAGACCTCACCTGGTCCTGCGTAGGGCGACTCCAATAGACAGAGTCAGCATGAAGCCCAGCGTGCCCAGGCCGATCACTCCGCAAGGATTGCCAGAGAACGCCCCGAGACGCGTGGCTGAGGTCTGCTGACCTCCGCGCGGTGACTCGGACTCGGCGATGGCTGCGTTGACCGCAGCCTGGGTCGCCGCACCTCGGGTCTCGGTGGGGGCGAGGTGTGCTACCATCGTAGCCAGTTCCTCGAATGACCGTCCGTAGACGGCGGCGACCCCCGTTCCTCCAGGTAGGTTGGCGGTCTGGGCCTCAAACGTAGCCCGTAGATCGAACTCCACGTCCTCCTCCGCCGGGTACGAGTAGGGCAATTCCTGCTCCGGGATGATGATGATGTGTACACGGCCCAGCCCCGCCAGTTCATCCAGGAGCTCGCTCTCGGTGAAACCGGCTGTCGCGGAGATCAGCTCCGTGCCGCCGACCACGGCGAAGATACCGTCCCGCCGCTCCACGTTCAGGGTGCCTTCGGCGGTGCCCACAACGCTCAGCCGTGCTTCCAACACCGGTTCGGCGTCGCCGTCGGCGTCAGCAGTCTGTTTCTCCACCTTAACGCCAAGTTCAACGGACAGGCCGGTCAGGTCGAGCAGGGAGTCCGCCCACCAGATCACCACGGCGCCGGACACGAATACGCTGCTGATGACCTCTCGGTCCGTGTCGCCGGGCTCCAACAACAGCTCCTCCGCGTTGAACACGACGCGTCGCGTCTCCGTCGCCACCGCCCGGGCGGCGAAGTTCACTTCGGCAGAGGGGGCATACACGTCGGTCTCCAGGCCCACCTCACCCGGGTTCCGGTTCGGGGAGACTGCGGGGTCGTAGAAGTCTGCAAAAGCCGCCCCAACGAAGGCGTTGGTGGAAGCACCCTCCGTGGGGAGTAGGCGGGCGGCGACGTGGATGGGAAGCGTCGCTGAGGTGGCTCCGAATTCCTCAAACGCCGAGTCAAACGAGCCCTCCTCGCCCCCGACGAATTCCTGCACCTCTGCCCGGATAGTCGCATCGATCGACACGATCTCCGCATGTGCGGGCCAGGCAACATACCCGCCGGCCAGGCAGACCAAGCTTAGGATTGTCCGATTAGTACCAGTCGTGTGATTCATGAGTGTCGTCCCTGTAAGCCGAGCCCGGGCACGTTCCGACAATTGGGATGCGTAGGATACCGCACCTGCAGATCAGCCGCAAAGTCCACCACCCAGCCGCCGTCCCCTTGCCCCAGGAACAGGAGCCCGCCACACTGTCGCTTGGACCACTCTCGAAGAGTGCAGGAGACTGGTTTTGGACTTGGTCTGGATGCTACTGATCGGGCTGGGAGGAGGGCTGGCCGGCGGGCTACTGGGAATCGGGGGGAGTATCGTGATGATTCCCCTGATGACCCTGCTGTTCGGGCCGCGCCAGCATCTCCATCAGGCGGTGGCGATGATCGTCAATTTCTTTGTGGGCGCGCCGGCGGTCTTCCAACATCTGCGCGTTCGGGCGGTCATGCCCGAAGTGATCAAGCAGATGATCCCCGCCGCCGCAGTGTGCGTGATCGTCGGGGTTCTGGTCAGTGAGTTGTCCATCTTCACCGGGGAGCGGCGGATCTACCTGACCGGGGTGTTCGGGCTGTTCTTGTTGGGGGTGGCTGGCGCGGACCTCCGCAAGTCGATCTTCGCGGGTCGCAACGGCCGGTCCTCGCCATCGCCGCAGGATGCTCTTCCGGTAACCCGTCGAGCGTGGATGGTGGGTGTACCAGCGGGCTTCCTCGGAGGCTTGCTCGGGGTCGGAGGCGGGTTCATCGCCGTACCGCTCCAGCAACGGTTGCTGAACCTCCCGCTACGAAACGCGATCGCCAACTCCGCCGCAACAATCGTCGTGCTGAGCGCTATCGGGGCGAGCTTCAAGAACACCGCCCTGGTAGTCGAGCACGGCGTAGCCCTGTGGGAGTCGGTGCGCTTGGCTCTTATGCTGATCCCGGGGGCAATCCTGGGCAGCCTGATCGGAGCCCGTCTTACTCACGTGCTGCCCGTGCGAATCGTCCATGCCGTCTTCCTGGTGTTCCTCACCCTCGCCGCCGTCCGCATGCTGACGTACGCCCTCAGCAATTGACCGCTCGGAGATTCCGGCAAGTCTTGCGCATGGCTCTGCCGGGTAGAGGGCGGCGTCCCCTCAGGACGCCGCCGGAGCTGTCGAAGCGCGAATCCTTCGGTCGATAAGGGAAGGACTCCGGATGCTGAAACAATCCGAGACCCAGAGGAGTACGAAGATGCAACGACGACCTATCAGCGCATCGATTCTGTGTGTCATTCTTCTTGCGGTGGTCGCCGGCGCCTCCGGCGGATGCGATAGCGATATGGCCAAGGAGTTCCGCTCCGCGTCGCGGACCCAGTTGGAGGCGGGAGTAGATGCGATGCTCGACGGACTGATCGACGGTGTGTTCACCGTGTGGGATCCGGACGGCTCCACCGAAGAAACCACCGATTGAACGTTCTCCGGATTCCCGGCAGGCCCCGTCAGCCACCACGCGAGCCTGGGGGCTTCCCGTCGCCGCCCTCCTTCGCAGCGTCAACCGTTCGATTCGTCACCCACAGGGGGTGACGCTACATCGCGCCGACAAGGCACCCAATACATCCGTGGATACGTCTTTTTCACCTTCGGCAAAGAACGCACCGAAGGGCGCAAACCTTGCGCCTTGCCGGACTACTTTGCCGCCGCGGTGAGATGCAACATGCGATGTGAACTCAACGGGCGTCCGTACTTGTGGAACTGCTCCCCCTGAATCATCATCCCCGCCGCCACATAGCAGCGGATAGCCTGGTGGTTGTCCGGGAAGACGATCAGGGAGACACGCTGCGCTCCCAGAGCATCGAAAGCGTGGTCCAGGAGCAGGCGCATGAAGGACACGCCATGACCACAACCCCGCCAGACTGGATCCAGAATCACATGACCGATCCACAGCTGGTCCGGGCAGTTCCGCATCACGTTCAACTCGGCGTAGCCGATGGGATCATCCGATTCGCCCTCGCACAGCAGACATGGAACTCCCCGGCTTTGCGCCCAAGCTAGCACCTTTCGAGCGGTCAGCGGCGGTTCAATGCTCGGCGCAGTCCAGAAAAGCTCCTGATCGGTGGTCACCCACTCAGCCACCGTCGCGGCGTGATTATGCACGAAGCGTCTTAGGCGTAGCGCGGGTGTGGCAGCCACATAGTGTTCTGGACTCACGAGCCTACTCAGCTACGAACTTGACAACGCCTCGCGTGCAGCCGCACACTTCGCAGGCGAAACCGCGATGCGGCTCGGCGACTGGAGTGTCCTGAGGGGCTACGCCGACTCACGCCGGCGGCTCTTGGCGGCAAACAGCGACTCTTCCCCGCGCACCACGGCTTCGGTCACGACGTATCGACCGGTCTTCTTGCGGTCGGGAAGCTCAAACATGATCTCGAGCATGAACTCTTCGATCACCGCACGGAGCGCCCGCGCTCCGGTGTCGCGCTCCAGAGCATGTTCGGCGATGTAGTTCAGCGCGTCGTCGGTGAACTCCAGCTCGCAGCCTTCATACTCGAACATCTTCTGATACTGCTTGACCAGTGCGTTGGTCGGCTCGGTGAGGATGCGCACCAGAATCGAGACGTCGAGCGGACCCAGCGTGCTGATGAGCGGCAGGCGACCGACCAACTCGGGGATCATTCCGTATTCGACCAGATCCTCCGGGGTGACCTGGGCGAGCAGCTCAGCCTCGGCAGCGGCACTGTCGTGCGGGGCGGCTTCGTTGGCAAAACCAATCGCGGACTGGCCGATCCGGCGCTTGATGATGTCGGTCAGGCCTACAAACGTCCCGCCGCAGATGAACAGGATGTTGGTAGTGTCCATCTGAATGCACTGCTGCTCGGGATGCTTCCGCCCTCCCTGAGGGGGAATATTAGAGACCGTGCCTTCGAGCATCTTGAGCAAGGCTTGCTGTACGCCCTCCCCAGACACGTCACGGGTGATGCTGACGTTCTGCGTGGTGCGCCCCACCTTGTCGATCTCGTCGACGTAGATGATTCCGCGCTGAGCGGATTCGAGGTCGTAGTCTGCGTTCTGCAGCAGGCGCAGGAGCACGTTCTCCACGTCTTCGCCCACGTAGCCGGCTTCGGTAAGCGTGGTGGCGTCGCCAATGGCGAAGGGGACATTGAGCATCCGGGACAAGGTGCGGGCCAACAGCGTCTTGCCCGCGCCGGTTGGTCCGACGATCAGCACGTTGGACTTGTCCAGCTCGACATCGCCCTTGTCCGCCTGATCGACGTGCTCCAGGCGGCGGTAGTGGTTGTAGACGGCGACGGAAACGGCCCGCTTGGCGTCTTCCTGCCCGATGACGTAGCTATCCAGGAACTCCTTGACCTCCCGGGGCTTCATAACCGCCCCGAACAAGGCGTGCCCGGTGGCGGACTTGCGCATCTCCTGGCGGATGATGTTGTGACACAGCTCGACGCACGCCTTGCAGATGTAAACGTCTCGGGGCCCTTCCACCATGGGGCCCGCGTCGCGCTGGTTCTTCCCGCAAAAACTGCATGAGCTGGTCCGCTTGCTGCGGCTTCCGCCGCCGCTCGTGCTTGACCCGCTTCGCTTTCCAGCCATAGTTCGTTCGCTCCATCCCAACCGTTACGGACCCACTCCTGGCGCAGAGGACTCCCTCCGCGTTGTCATATCGGCCCCCGGACGCGACCCGGATTATCTATAATGGGGCCAAGCCCAGGCGGCTTCAACCTTTGTCCGCCCCGCCGCCCATTTCACGGATGGTCCGGCTACGCAGCTGGGCATGTTCCTCATCGCTCAGGTCCCCACGAGCATGCAGCTCCCGGAGATCCTCAAGAGTCCACCCGGGTGGCGCCAGGGCGTCCTGACTGGTCCGATAACGTCGGCGGTAGAGAGCGACGGCGAAGCACAAAACCACAATCGAACCCACCAGCACGACGCCCCAGAGGACCAAGTCCTCCAGGCCAACTCGCTCTGCCACCGCCAGCCCTGCGCTGCCGATCTCTCCCAGGGTGGTCAGAACGGGGCCGCCGCCAATCGGGGGCGAAGCTCCACGCCGACACCACTGACATCATAGCCGCGCGCAAGGCCGGAGAATAGCCCGTCCGCATGATCGAGGCCTAATCTGGGTCCTGGGGGGGCGCCTGGAAACCGACACGGCGAGCGATGACCCACTGCGGCCGGTCCCCGAGCAGATAGCGGTTTCGCATAATCAGCTCCGCGCAGACCCCGACAGCCAGGACCACACACGCTCCCACCCCTGCGATCATTCCAGCCAAGAAACCCGTGCGCCCGATCGACCAACCGGTGAGCCATTCCGCCGACAGGGCGAACACGAAGATCAACCCGCCCCCGAGAACCATGTACTGGGCCAGCTTGGCCAGCAGGTGAGACGGTCTGGTGCGATACTTGAACAGCACACGGATCAGCAGCATGTCCGCCACGACCCGAGCAATACGGCCCATACCGTACTTGCTCTCCCCGGCGACCCGGGGGTGGTGGCGGACGACCAGCTCGGAAACCCTGCCGCCGCGGGCTACGACGCACGGCACGAGAAAACGGTGCATCTCGCCGAACAACTCGCGTGGGTCCAGGGCGTCAGCCCGGTAGGCCTTCAGAGTGCATCCCAGGTCATGCACCGGAACTCCGGTGATGCGGTTCACCAGTGCGTTGGCGACGCGGGACACGAGACGACGCGGTCCGGTGTCCTTCCGGTCGCGACGCCACCCGCTTACGCAGGCGTATCCCTCCTCCAGTTTGGCCAACAAGGGACCGATGTCCGCCGGATCGTTCTGCCGATCACCGTCCAGGCAGACCACCACCCGTCCGCAAGACTCCTGCATGCCCGCGGCTAACGCCAAGGTTTGACCGCAGTTGTAGGCGAAGTGGATCACCTTCACCTCGCTGTGCGCTTCTGCCGCCGCGTCCAGACGCTCCGTGCTGTGATCGCTGCTCCCGTCGTTGACCAGGATGACCTCAAAGCCCAGCCCCAGCGACGAGACCTCGCGCACAACATCTTCCACCAACGGAGCGATGTTGTCCTCTTCGTTAAAGATGGGAACGACGACGGATAAGTCCAAGCAGGAAGTCGCGGTGGTCGTCATCTGCAGTACCAATCCTTCAGCCGGAAGACTGCACTCAGGAGGCGGCGCCTTCCTCTGGCGGCGAACCGTTCTCCAGCCCGCCACGGACAGCCCGTTCGCGGCGCTCCTCGAGCAGGTTGCGATGGGCGTTCTTGCGCTGATAGATGAGCACGAGGTTGCGGATGTAAATGAGACATCCCAGCCCCTGCCCAAAAACGAACACGGGATCGCGAAGCCGTAGAGCGTAAACGAACAACATCGTTCCGCCCCCAAGCGACAGATACCAAAAAGCGACCGGAACGTAGCTGCGCTTTCTGCGTTCGCTGGCGATGAGCTGCACCACAAAGCGCATCATGAAGGCGAACTGGGCCAAGAACCCAAAGATCACCCAAGGCCGGATCAGCGCCCGCTCCACCCTCTGGGCGAGAGGCATACGCGACTTGGCACGCTGTTTGGCCTGCCCGGCGAGGTCCACCAGGCGGTCGGTCTCCTCGTCCGATAGGTCGTCACGTTCGATCCGCTCGGCGAGTCGCTGAAGATCCGTTCCCGCGGCGTCCGCAACCCCGCCAACGAACAACAGCAGCAGCCCGACACCGATCACAGTGCGCCGAATAACGAGCCCCTGGTCAGCCAATCCATCACTCCAACGCCCCCCCGGGGGGTAGGCCGAATCGCCCGTCCTGAGCGCGAAACACACGTGGTCCGCTGACCTGCACGCGGCCACACGCCGCGAAGCCGCCGGACCATCACACGGGAAGTAGTATGGGCGGTTCGTCGCCCCTGTTCAAGCGATCGAAGCCCATAACTCGGATGGCCCTGAGAGCATGTGGCAGGCGATGCCAGCGGCGAGTCCCAGCCAGCCGGGTCGGAGGGGTACAAGGAGCGAGCCGGCTAGAGCAATGAACGATTGACTGGCAGTCAGGACACGGTACTATTACAATGGCTGGTGTCCCCAGGATCAGCCGCCAGAGTGGCAAGTTCTGGAACGAAGGAATCGGATAGTCCCCGATAGCTCAATTGGTAGAGCGAGCGGCTGTTAACCGCTAGGTCGTAGGTTCGAATCCTACTCGGGGAGGTCTTTCAATTAGCCCGGAATCCTCCGGGTCCAGCGGTTAACGGAGACGCCAGAGAGCGAGAGCCCTCAGGTATTCTCCATAACCCGTTGCCACCAAAGACTTACGGACGCCCGGACCCAAACCGGAGCGCTCTCTGGTTCGACCATCTGAGAGCGGGCTCCGACCGCAACCGTCACGGTTGCTCCCGCCCCACCGAAAATCTCGCCTCGAACTCTCGCGCTCTCTGGTGAACACCCCTCTCTGGGTTAACAACCCCGTACCGACCGGACCCCAGTTTCGACACTTCGAACTTCCACGGGGTAAGTTAACAGCAGAGAGCAGATTCCCGAACCCCGCCAGACAGCGCGCTGGTCGCCAAGCGAAGGCCGTTGTGGGCGCATCCGCCGAGGAGCCCACAATGTGCCAATGCTCTGACGAACCCGCCGCCATGACCCCCGACCAGCGCCGCCGTGAGATCGCCGCCATCCTGGCCAGGGGCGTGCTTCGCCTACGCAACTCCGCCGAAATATCGCCAGTTTCTGGCAAACTGCCCGCCTGCTGCCAGGAATCCCCGGAATCCCTCCAGAACTACCTTGATCTCTCCGCCACGTCGAGCCCTCATGAACCCGCTGGTTAACAACGGCGAGAACGTGCGAGGAGGATGAACATGGCGTTGAACGTAGGCAAGGAAATCGCCGCCCTGAGGCGGATGGCCATCAGGGAACTGCGGGCCAAGCACGTCGAGGTCTTCGGCGAGGAGACCCGATCCCACCACAAGGAGTACTTGGTCAAGCGAATCGCCTGGCGCATCCAGGCACAGGCCGAAGGTGGTCTCTCGGAGCGCGCCCGGCGGCGGGCGCTGGAACTGGCCAACGATGCAGATCTGCGAACCCACGCTCCACGCACACATCCGGATAGGGCCGGCGGTGGTCCTACGAAAGCGGCGGTGATCCAGATCGAACACGACCCCCGTCTGCCAATGCCTGGGGCAATCATCACCCGCGTGTACAAGGGCGAAACCGTCGGGGTCCAGGTCCTGCCGAACGGTTTTGAATACGAGGGGGAGATATACCGGTCCCTTTCGGCCGTGGCCAAGGCCGTCACCGGCGTCCATTGGAGCGGATATCACTTCTTCAGGCTGGGCAAGAACGGAAAACGCAGATGAGCAAGAGAAACGCCGAACCGACCGTCGTCCGCTGCGCGATCTATACTCGCAAGTCCACAGACGAAGGGCTGGACCGGGAGTTCAATAGTCTTGACGCCCAGCGTGAGGCAGGCGAGGCGTACATCGCCAGCCAGAAACACGAGGGCTGGGTCAGTCTGTCCGAGCGTTACGACGACGGCGGATTCACCGGCGGGAACATGGACCGCCCGGCGATGAAGCGTCTCTTGGCCGACATCGAGGAGGGCAAGATCGATTGTATTGTTGTCTACAAGGTCGACCGCCTATCTCGCTCGTTGCTCGATTTCACCAGAATCATAGAGACGTTGGACAAGCACAGCGTCTCGTTTGTTTCCGTAACGCAGCAGTTCAACACGACCACCTCCATGGGCCGGCTGACGCTGAACATCCTATTGTCGTTTGCCCAGTTCGAGCGCGAGATCATCTCCGAACGCACTCGCGACAAGATCGCCGCCACGCGTCGCAAGGGCAAGTGGTCCGGCGGAATGCCCGTGCTAGGCTACGACGTGGTCACCACTCCGGGAGGATCGAAGCTGATCGTAAACGAGGACGAGGCCCGGACTTTGCGAGCTATCTTCGACTTGTACCTCAACCACCAGTCGCTCATCGAGACAGTTCACGAAATCGACGCCCGAGGCTGGTCCAGCAAACGCTGGATCACCAAGAAGGGTAACGAGCGCGGCGGCAAACCCTTCACCAAGAGCAGTCTTTTCAGGCTGCTCACCAACGTGGTCTACTTGGGCAAGATCACCTACAAGGACGAGATACACGAGGGTGAACACGCGGCCATCGTCGACGCGAACATCTTCGACCGTGTGCAGAGGTTGCTGAAGCGCAACGGCCGTACGGGCGGCAAGCACGTCCGGAACCGCTTCGGGGCGCTTCTCAAGGGCATCCTGCGCTGCACGCCCTGCGAGTGCGGCATGGTCCATACCCACACCACCAAGAACGGCAACAAGCGTTACCGCTACTACGTCTGCCAGAACGCTCAGAGCCGGGGATGGCAGAACTGTCCTGCTCCGTCCGTGCCCGCCCTAGAGATCGAGCGATTCGTCATCGACCAGATCAAGTGCGTTGGCCGGGACACGGATCTGCTGGCTGAGACGCTCGAACAATGCCGCCGGCAACGGGAAGAATCGATCAAGGATCTCAAAGCGGAGAAGCTTGCACTCGAGCGCGAACTCAAGCGTCTTGATGGCGAGCTGCGGAAACTCGCTGGTCAGGACGGCTTGGCCACGGACCAGATGGCCGACCTCCATGACCGTATCCATGGTTCTGAGCAACGTGCCACTGAAGTGCGCGAGCAGATCATCAGACTTGGCCGCGAGCTCGTTGACGCCCGTGAGGTAGCGCAGGCGTGTTCACGCTTCGAGCCGGTTTGGGACACGTTCGCTCCGCGCGAGCAAGCCCGCATCCTCCACCTATTGATCGAGAGAGTGGACTACGACGGGGAAAACGGGAACGTGGTGATTACCTTTCACCCGACAGGCATCAAGACGCTGGCGAACGAGTTGAGTGAGGAGGTCGCCATATGCCCCAGAGCTTGACGATCCAGAGGAAAGTCCATTTCCGGCGTGGACGCGGCAGTCGGAAGGTGCTCAAGGAAGGATTGCCATCGGAGTCGAATGACATGCCGGCAGGTACTGTCCCTCGCGTCTCACGGTTGATGGCCCTGGCGATCCGTTTCGACCACCTCATCAAGTCTGGCGAGATTACCGACCAAGCTGACCTTGCCCGATTGGGTCACGTCAGCCGCGCCCGTGTAACGCAGATCATGAACCTGCTCCAGTTGGCCCCAGACGTCGAGGAAGATATCTTGTTTCTGCCCCGAACCGTTCAGGGCCACGATCCGATTCGCGAGCGCATGGTCCGGGCCATTGCCGCAGTACTTGATTGGCGCAAGCAGCGCCGGATGTGGCAAGAAGTGAAATCAGCAGTGCGGCAACCTTGAGGTCGCCGGTTTGAATCCGAGCATCTCCATGCCTCGCGTCATTCGTCTGATGTAAGGGTTTCCCCTAATTCCGGGCCGTGGCGCGCTGCCAGCAACCGAATGCACAGGGAGTGCCCCGTTGGACCCGATCGAGCGGTCTTCTCCACCGCGGGCGTGACTGGACTTCCGCCGTGTGCTTCGGACGGACTCGGCAAACAATCTCCGCAGTCACACCTGCCCATCCGCCCAAGTCCCCCCAATCTGCCACTCCGCAATCAACCGGCGCGCTGCCTCGCACTAGGTTTCCGAGCCCGTGACTTGTACAGTAATGGCTAATTGGCTAAGATGCATACTTAATTGCTATGTCAGTTTCGGTGGCCACGACGGCTGGAAGAGGGGCTTGGCATTTCACCTCGTTGCCCTGCCAAGATCGGGTCGGACACCGCCTGGGCTCACCGAGAAGCCCTAATCAGCGGAGGGCGAACAGCGCGGCCAGTCGCCCTGGATACCGCATTGGTACCGTGGGGATAAGATGCCCGCGGAGCCGCCAATGACGGGCGCACGTTGGGCTTGTGTGTGGCGAGCCAAAGCCACGACGCTGGACTGGGTGAGAGGCGGTCGAATGCGGGGCGAAGCAAGCCTAACCTTCCCTAGAGGATCCAGTGCCAGCTCGGCACTGGTCCACGTCATCGGAGTGGCACGCCCAAGATGTCCGCGGCAACGATGCGTCGGATCTGGAAGCCGACCGCCAGTCCACTCTGCGGTACTAGCCCGTGGCATGAATACTGCCCTCCCCCTCGTTACCGCGAACCAGCGTGATTCATGCGGTGTCCAAAGCTCGGGCGCGATCCCTGCAGACGCACCGAGACATTCAATGATAAGTCCGTCGCAGAGCACAACCACATCGAATGGAGGATGACACGATGCCAACCTTGATTCTCAGGGAACACCTGACAGGTTCCGTTGTACGCCGTAGGCATGATTTTGTCGACCGTTCGAGTAAGTACGACAATGAGAGAGTGGCCGCGCGTCCAACACGGGGACGGTTGAAGCGCATTGTGCTCGGCTTAGGCGCCGTGCACATGGTGTTATGCGCTGTCAGCCTTCAAGCCACGAAGCAGACTCTTCCTGCAAGCATCAGCGCTGAGTTTCAACAGCCGCCAACAGTTGACCTGCCCAGCACGCTTGTAATCCACGTAGAGTCACTCATCCCGATCAAGTCTGGCGAAGTGGTTCTCTCGATTCCCGATACTTTGGCCGAGCAGTGCCCAGATGTGCGACTGTGGCAGGGTGAATCGTCCGAGCCTCAAGCACCTAGTTTGACTTACCAACTGGCTCCCTTTCCGAAGGGGGAACACGTAATCATAGCCTCATACGGCTTTGGTTTGTCCACCGGACACCGGGCGGAGGTCAATTGTCGCCTCTTGGTCGAGGTCGACGAGGACGGAATCCGAACATCCTCCCTTTCCTCGCGCCAGATCGAGCAGAACCTTCTGCAAACACCTGACGTTGCCCGTGTGTCAAGCGAGATGTCGTCTGCCGACATCCTCCTGATCGATCCGGAACTCGCGGAGCAAGCTGGGGATTGGTATCGGCTCGAACATGGCGACGCCTTGCCCCAGTCAGAGACTTCCTCGCTAGCGCATCCTGACGGACAACCTTCCATGGAAGAAGCGCTATCCCAGGATTTCCTAGACCGAGCGCCTGAAGTGCTCCTGTTGCTCGGTGATTGTTTTGGCCTCGACCTCATGGCACCTCGTGCAGACCTCTTCCACGATCAACTCGTCTACCTGGATTTCAGCGGTGCGGAAAACGTTACCTACGACGGAAACGCCTATCTGGGCCCCTTCGACCTTCCTCCCTTCGCAACCACTGGTACCCATCTCGAAGGTCTCGAACGTCAGATTATCGTCACCACACTTGATTACCTGCGAATTCTCTTTGACGGCACCGGTGTCGTCTTCACCACAGAGACCCCCGAAGCATACGTCGACTATTCCACCGTCTTTGTAGGGGGCGATGATCGTGTATTCCGCGAACTCGGCGCCTTTCTCGGGATCGCTGAGCAGGTTGACGTCGGCAACGCCGATCCGGCCGATAACGCGTTCGTTTTCAGCGAGTCTATGGTCCCTGGGCACCAGGCCCCAGAAACACTCGCTCATCAACTGGCAGACTGCATCGCTGAAGTCACCCTTTATCTACTCGGCTATGCACATTCCGACGACGCTGACGCTGGTGACCGAAGCAACGATCCTCCAGCACGTGAACGGAGTGTGTACCAGCAGGAGTACGGCGACTGCAATTGGCTAAACGTCTATCCTGCTGTGGGAAGCCATACGTTCCGTGTAAACGGCATCGGCCCTGACGATGGCGAGAAGTGGACAGAGTGGTACATTGACGACGTGTACAAGGAAACGGACCATTCGTATTGGGGTAATGCATACTGGGATCCCGAATACACGTATTACTTCAGCGCATCTCGCACTGAAATCAAAGCACTTATCTATGATGGAGACTGGAACTACGAATGCGCCTATGGATGGACCGTCTGGACTGACACAACAGCTCCTCATAATCCAAGTTGGTTTGACAGCAATCCCGACACCTATACGTGGACGACTGACAATAAGGTCTACGTGCAATGGTCTGGCGCCTGGGACAACGTCAGCCTGCAGGGATACTACTATAAGTGGACGACCAGCCCAAGCAGCACAGTTACCACCGGCGATTACTACCGCGGCAATACCGATGGTTCCGACAACCGGACCAGCAGTTCGCTGTCGGACAGTTCCTCGTGGTATTTCCATATCAAGTACATTGATACGTCCGGAAACCTTGCGAGCAGCACAGCCCACTATGGGCCGTTCAAGATCGACAGGACAGCGCCAAGCACACCATCTCTGGACTCACCGTCGGATCACGCGACGACCTCCGATAGAACGCCGTACCTTGATTGGTACAGTTCGTCCGACGCCACCAGCGGCGTTGACTACTATCGTGTCGAGGTGTACGACTGGGGGCTGGAGCCCGACATCTCTGACACGGCGTCTAGCTCTCACTATCAGGTATCGTCATCCCTCGCGTACAAGAAATGGTATTGGAAAATCCGCGCGGTTGACCGGGCCGGGAACGAGAGTTCCTGGTCCAATGAATGGGACTTCACGATCGCTGACACCGTACCCCCCAGCAACCCAACAAGCTTCAGCAGCAACCCGTCGACGAACACCCGGTCGAACGACAACCGTGTCTACGTGAACTGGTCAGGTGCCTCAGATAACGTGGGGCTCCAGGGCTACCACTATAAATGGACGACCAGTTCGTCAAGCAACGTGAGAACAAGTGATGTTTACCGGGCCAACACGGACGGCTCGGATAACCGGACAAGCGATGCTCTCTCCGATAGTTCACATTGGTACTTCCACATCCGCTACAAAGACACTTCCGGGAATCTTGCCTCTGGCACGGCGCACTACGGTCCGTTCAAGATTGATCGGACGCCGCCGGGACTGCCGGCGCACCAGAGCCCGCCGAACAATGGTACGGTGAATACGCTACGGCCGATGCTGACCTGGTCGGCCGCGAGCGACGGAAGTGGCAGCGGCGTAGTGAACTACCACCTGAAGGTCTACGAGGACTGGGGCGTGTACTGGGACAAAGTGGACAAGAACGTCGGTAACGTGACGACCTACACGCTGACCAGTTCAGAGTCCCTGCAGTGGGACAAACAGTATGGCTGGCGCCTATATGCGATCGACGCAGCCGGGAATACTGGCTCCTACACAGGCAACTGGCTATTCACGGTGGTAGGCGTCCCTGGTTCTCCTGGCACTCCGGATCTTGCGGCCGAAGATGATACGGCCGGGCGGAGTACTTCTGACAACATTACGTACCAGACGACCGGATTGACGTTCTCGTGGAGCGCGGCATCGGGAACGGTTGACAGGTACTACTATGCCTGGGATGATTCTACTCCAACCTCCAGTTGGACCTCGTCGCTTGGTACTAGCGTAAACGCCCCGTCCGGCAACGGGAACCACACCTTCTACGTTCGGGGGTGGAACTCGATTGCGGGCTACGGTTCTGCGTCTTCGTTGACCGTGTTCATTGACCGCAATCACCCATCGATTACCAACCTGGATCTTCGAGCCAGTGACGACACGGGCAAGTACAACAACGACAACTTGACGAACGACACGAACGTGCGCTTTACATGGACGGGGAACGCCAACGGTGGTAGCGGCATCTACAAGTACTGGTACGGTTGGGACACGGACGCCAACGACGGCTCTACGTCGAACACGTACAAGGACATATCGCCGCCATCCAACAACGGGACGTACACGTTCTATGTCGGCGCCGAGGCTGAGTCCGGATTGTGGGCCTACTACCCGAACTACACGGACCAGGAGACGGTAACGTGGGATACGATAGCACCGGTGCCGCCGACTTTCCTCTCGCCGGCTGAGGGAGCGCTGATTGCCGATACCACCCCTGCGCTGGATTGGTCGCAGTCGGGCGTATGGAAATGGCAGGCATACGTGCGAGAGGACCAGTTCCCGTGGCTTGATGCACGAACGTCGCCGGAAACGAGCAGCTCGCAGTGGACCGCGTCCCCCACACTGAGCTACAAGCCTTGGGGCTGGCAAGTGCGAGCCTGGGACATAGCTGGCAACCTCGGGAGCTACGGGCGCGACGGTGTCGCAGGCGACTGGGGGCATTTTGTCGTCGAAGTGCGCGATATTTACGTGGAAATCGACTGGATGGAAGGCACCGAGCATTCACACATGCCGAGCCAGTGCGTCGTCGATGCCATTGTCGCAACGTTCGCGGCAGAGGGATACACAATCCACCTCGATGTTAGCAACGCGGTGCCCCACGTCGCCGTCCTTGCTTTGACCGGGCCTCCTGGGAGCTCACCAGCTTTCACGGCGATAAGGAACACACACTTCAATCATGCTGGCGATGCTCGGTACTACTACAGCCTCTGGGGTCACAACTACAGCTATAATGGCCAGTTTACGACAAGCAGTGGAATCGCGGACCTCCCCGGCGGCAACACGTTCATCTCGCTGGGCTCGTTTGCTCGTCAAGTCGGGACGCCCTCGAATCAGATAGGCACATTCATACACGAACTGGGTCATAACCTGGGCCAGAGGCATGGCGGTGAAGACCACAGTAACTACAAACCCAACTATATAAGCATCATGAACTACTACTATCAAATGGACGGAATTGGTGACTCTCTGGTCGCATGGGGATTCGCACCCGTGGGGCTTGACTTCAACGATTATGCCTATTCACACGGGACACAACTGAGCCTGGATGAGGATGACTTGGACGAGAGCACCGGCGTTGGCTTGGGGCAGGCAGTGGACTGGAGCTGCGACGGAGACGCTCTGGATACTCATGTAGTACGGCTGCTCCACGACGACGCATCCTTGCCGACCGGCGACTGGTGCGCGGGCCGTACGGGCTCGAGAACGGTCATTGAGGATTTTGATAACTGGGCGGACGTTCAGAACCACATTAATGAACCAAGCCGAGCAGCCGAGGAAGAGGACCCTGAGCTGCGGTCCTCATCGGACTATGGTGAGTGCATCACGTGGGCTGACTACATCACCATAGAGGAACTTGGCGGGGCGCGAGAGGCGCGGGCAGGAGTGTGTGCCGGTGACCTGATCGTTTCACTTTTGCCTGCGGATGTTGTTGGGTTGGGGGCGCGATGGCGGATGCCAGCCAGCGTGTGGCGAAACAACGGCGAGGCAGAGCTAGATCTCCCAGTTGGGGATGTCACGATCGAATTCCGGCCAGTCTCGGGATGGACGACGCCGGAGGATGAGATAGTCACCATCGTGGAGGGTCAGACGACCTACGCGAGCGGTACGTACGCACCAAACAGCGTGCTTATTTCGGGCTACGTGCGCGACGGTTCGGGTTATGGCGTCAATGGCGTCGCCCTTACGGCGAACAACGGTGGTGGTTCGGCCACGACCGACGGGGACGGCTACTACGAGGTGGAAGTGCCTTACGACTGGTCGGGCCGGGTGACGCCAAGCAAGGCGGATTGGACCATCAGTCCACCGTATCGGGACTACAGCAACGTCACAAGCGATCAGGGAAACGAGGATTACACCGGCTACTACCCGGTGGCGATCTGGGGCTACGTGGAGAATGTGTCGGGCACCGGACTCAGTGGCGTGGTGGTGTCGGCGAACAACGGCGGCGGTTCGGCCACGACTGGCGGAGACGGCTACTACGAGGTGGAAGTGGCGTATGGCTGGTCGGGCAGGGTGACGCCAAGCAAGGCGGATTGGACCATCAGTCCACCCTATCGGGACTACAGCAACGTCACAAGCGATCAGGGAAACGAGGATTATACCGGTATACCCCAACTGGACATCATCGAAATCGAGGGCCCCACCTCGGTGAACGAGAACTCGTCGCAAGATTACAGCTGCCGGGCGTATTACACAGACGGGACCAGTCAGTACGTGCCGGCGCAATGGGATGAAGACTCACCCTACGCGACGATCGCGGGGACAGGATTGCTGACCACGTACGATGTGGATGGCAATCAGCCGTGCCGGATCACGGCAACATACACTGATGGTGGCATTACCCGGAACGACACGTTGGACATCACGATCGTCGATGCAACCTGCTATCTAACGATGCAGGTAAGTCCTTTCGGAACTGGGACAACGACGCCATCGGTGGGCACGCACACCTACGACTGTGGAGAGGTCGTGAACATCTGTGCGAATCCTGAGGAGTGTTATGACTTCGATTATTGGGACGGCCCAGCGGCTGAGCCAAGCTCCTCTTGTTCAACAGTAGACGTCGATGGCGACATCGTGGTGACGGCGGTCTTCGTGCCGAGTGGCCCCGGAGCGGACTGCGGTGATCCAGGCAGCACTGACTGTGACGGTCCTGACACGTGCGACGGCGCGGGAAATTGTCAGCCCAACCTCGTCGGCGACGGCACGCCGTGCGACGACGGCGACATCTGCAACATCGGCGAGACGTGCCAGGGAGGCATCTGCACAGGCGGCTCGGCGGTGAACTGTGATTCCTTCGACACGTTCTGCGCGGACTACGAGTGTGATGCGGGTGGTGTTGAGGGCAACTGCGACACGATCACGCCCATCAACGAAGGCCAGACGTGCAATGACGAGGATCCCTGCACGGAGGGCGATGAGTGCGTTAGCGGTGCTTGCGTCGGAACACCCGATACCGAGCGCCCGGCCGTTTTCTGGAGCACGCTCGATGATGACGTGCAGCACTACCAAGGTTGTCCGGTCAACAGTATCGAGCTTGCGTTCAGCGAGAATGTCCGGGGCCCAGGGGGGATACCGCTGAGTGTCGATGATTTCGAGGTGGATGGCAGTTCAGCTGCGATAACGAACTTCAGCTATGATGACGTGTCGTACGTCGTCACGTTCACCTTCCCCGACTTGGCAGACGTGGCATGGCATACGATTCGCGTGAGCGGCGTCATAGAGGACATTTGCGGCAACCAGTTGTTTGGCAATACGAGCTGGGGCGTTCCCGGCGCCGACGACTACTGGATCGATGTCGGTGTTCTGTGTGCTGACTTCCAGCAGGACGGCGATGTGGACGTGTTTGATCGAACGCAGTTCCTCGCTGCCTGGACGAACCAGAATGGTGGCGTGGGAGATGACCTGAGTGCGGACCACCAGTGCGATGGCGACGTGGACGTGTTCGACCGAACCCAGTTCTTGGCCTGCTGGACGGACAACAACGGGATGAGCATCGGATCGTCACCGGATCACTCAGGAGCGCCCTCCATCGACGAGTGCGGGCTGTTGATCCAGGGCGTCGAATGTGTCCTGTTCCAGGCCGACAGTATCGGTGTGTACATTCTTGACAACTACGGCGGCTACGGGGTGGGAGACTACGTTCGGGTGTCGGGGGCGCTGGATCCGCACTGCCTCCACTGGTGTATGCAGGGGGACGGCTGCATCATAAGTAACACGATTGGCCCCTGTTTCTGAGGCCATCGACGGCGACAACCGCTGGGCGGGGGATGCTAGGACGTGGCGGTGAAGCGAGGCGTTGGCTGAGTGCCTGACGATTCAGCAGCGATGGCGCTGGCGATCGAGGCACAAAGGCTCGCGCCACTCAAAGAGCTACGCTTCGATAAGTGTTGTTTTGACAGATAGTTGCGATCCTGCGCGATCTGGACGAGAACAAGATCATTCGGCCGTAGGCGGAACCGTCGGCGCCAACCCAGTGTGTGAGCGCGGAGGCAAAGCAATCTTGAGTGCTTGACGGCGGCCGGGCGAATCTGTATTCTGGGGTGTGCAGTGGAGCGGAGCAGGGAGCGGGAGAGAGAGACGAGCTTCCTTTCAAGCGAGTCACCCACCCCAGCTCAACCCGCTACGAGATGTTGAATAATCGGTACGGTGTATCGTCGCCGCAAGCTTGTGGTGGCGTGTGCGGTTTTGATGCTTGGGGAATCAGAGGTCCCGGGCACGACAGGCCCCTGGGAGGGGCAAGAGAGTACGGAAGGAGAGAGAAATGGGCAGATTTTTCTTGTGGGCCGCAGCCGTTCTGGTTTGCGGCCACGTGGCTCTGGCATCGGTCGACGTGACGTACGAATACTGGCGAGAAGGTTCTAGTGATTTGTGGGAAACCCTCGACCCCGGCGACGAGGTGTGGGAGTCCACAGACTACGAACTTCGCTTGTACCTGACGAACGACTCGCCAGCCACAACGGCGCTGTCTGCTTACCAGTTCAACTTCGAGGGCGGCGACTTCGCCACGGGCAAGCTGGACACCACCAACTGGGCTGAGGCCAGCGTGTTCGACACCTGGGACGATACTCCGGACGAGTGGCTTTCCCTGGATCAGAGTCTAGATACGGCGAGTTTGGATTTCGTAGTCGATGGGGTAACTGGATCCCAATCGACGTCCTTCGCCGGCCCTGGGCTTCCGCTTGGCACAGCGGTACTGATCGGAACGTTCGACGTCTATATCGATGCTTCAGCGGGCGAGTTCGTCGATTTTCTGCTGAGTGACCAGAGCGGCATCGACGACCAGGATGGCAATTTCGGCGGCGCCGGTATCGCGTCATTCGGTATTACGGACGTCGTCGTCGTCCCGGAGCCCGGAACGCTCGGCCTGTTGCTGCTGAGTGGGCTCCTGGCATCACCAAGCCGTCGGAGATTCTGAGTGGCAAACCCTCGTCACTGGATTGAGCTATTCCGCACGGGGAGAGGCTGCCAGGCCAGCTAGAAAATCTGCCCCGTAAAAGCCTCCTGGAACTCGGCGAAGTCGGCGAGGTCAACATCGTTGTCGGGTTCGAAGTCGAACGTATCGAGGCAATCGTCCGAGGTCGTCGGAGGCGTTGGGGCCGGTATGGCATCTGGGCCTTCCATGCATTCTGCAAAGATCGTGAAGTCGTCTAGGTCCACATCACCATCGCCGTCATAGTCACCCTGTCCGACGTCATCGAGGAACAGCACCCATACGGCACCACGGTCCGGCCCCCCATCGTCATCGTAAGGTGCTCCGACGGCTAGGTCACCTACGCCATCGCCGTCGAGATCTCCCAGCCCGGAAACCGAGTCGCCAAAGTGATCGGCGTCATCCAATGTGCCGGCGAAGCCGCCTTCCGTGTCACTGATCTTCTGATGCGAATCTACCGTCCCATCGGTGTTGAGGAACAGCATCCACACTGCGCCACGGCCATTCCCGCCATCATCATCCCCATCTGCCCCGACGGCCAAGTCGCCCACGCCATCACTGTTCAGGTCTCCAAGTAAGGAAGCCGAAGAGCCGAACCAATCGCCGTCACCCAGTGTACCAGTGAAGCCGCCTTTCGTGCTGCTGATCTTCTGGTGCGACTTCACCGTACCGTTCGTGTTGAGGAACAGCACCCATATCGCACCACGGGCTGTACCTCCATCGTCATCATTAACTGCCCCCACGGCCAAATCCCCGGTGCCATCACGGTCCAGATCTTCGAGCGCGGCAACCGAACAGCCGAACCAATCCCAATCATCCAGCGTGCCAATGAAGCCGCCTTCCGTGTCGCTGATCTTTTGGTGCGACTTCACCGTTCCGTTCGCGTTGAGGAACAGCACCCAGACGGCACCACGGTACGACCCCCCATCGGAATCGTAGTTCGCTCCGACGGCCAAGTCGCGAAATCCGTCGCCGTCGATATCTCCCAGCCCGGCAACCGAGTAGCCAAACCGGTCAAAGTCGTCCAATGTGCCGGTGAAGCCTCCTTCTGTGTCGTTGATCTTCTGGTGCGACTTCACCGTACCGTTCGTGTTAAGGAACAACACCCAAACGGCACCACGGTACGGACCACTATCGTCATCCCCATACGCTCCGACGGCCAAGTCGCCGGTGCCATCTCCGTCCAGATCCCCCAGCGCGGCAACCGAAGCCCCGAAGTAATCCTGAATATCCAGGGTGTCGGTGAAGCCACCTTCCGAGTCGCTGATTTTCTGGTGCGACCTCACCGTCCCGTTCGTGTTGAGGAACAGAGTCCATACCGCACCATAATCCACCCCCCCGTCATCATCATACGCACCGGCGGCCGAATCGCCCACGCCGTCACCGTCGAGATCCCCAAGCGAGGCAACCGAACTGCCGAACCCGTCGCCATTATCCAGCGTGCCGGTGAAGCCGCCTTCTATGTCGCTGATCTTCTGATGCCCGAGAACCTCGCCGGGGGCCGCCAGCATCTCGCCTGCGGTCGTCAGGGTCAGAACAGCCGACAGAACGAAGCACATCGTTCGTCGAGTTGAGTGATAGGAACGTTAGAATGTCATTCTAGTTCTCCTCCGTGTTAGACCCGGCCTGATTTCCTTCGCTTATGGCTGAAGACGCATATACTCGTAACGCGATGCAAAGTCCAGTCGTCTGCCGAACACAGTACGTGTCACGTTCGCGAACCGACGCCACATAATCGCCAATTGCCCGGACTCGCTGCCCCCGCTCCCACACACGGCATCAGCCAATCCCCGTCAGTCCTTTCGCCGGAGTCTCCGGCAAGAACTGTACTTGTGTTGTCGATGCGGCCAAGTCGCAAAGTCTGCGCATACTCACGTTTGTCCCGTGCCAGCGTCTCCTGTATCTGCACAATCCGCGAGCGCCACGCTTGGGCGCAGCCTTTCCCAGGTGTGCAGCGTAGCGATCTGGCCAGACAGCGTGTTGGGCAATCCCATTCCCGCCGGATCGTCCGTTTCCGTCTGTGCCATCTGAGTGTTTGGGGCAAAGATCCCTCGTTCACGTGTAAGCTACCCACCTTTACATCAGAGACAGAATGTGTCACACGAGGCCGCCAGGACGCCTGGCGTGCGGTGCCAGCCAGCCGACGCTCAATCACGCCCGCCTTACTTCCTGCCGTCTCCGCAAGCTTCGGTCGGTGCCTGGATGATCTCCTGCCGATTGGGGTTTTCCCGTAGAGATTCTGGCCAGAAGTGAAGCACCCCGTCGGCATCGCCCAGGCGGTGGCAGACGAACCCCATACCATCGGAGGCCCGGAAGTCCTTCGGATCGGTCGCCACGAATTGAGTCAACTGCCACCGGCCTTCACGCCACCACTCGTGGTTCCTGTGCAGCCGGAACAGGTTCCAGCGCGGCAGCGTATGCCAGTGGTCCGGTTCAGCCGCCTGTCGGAAGTAGCCAACGGCTCTCTCGTCCTGCCCGAGCTGAGCCAGAGCACTGCCGATGCTGCTATATGAAACTTCCGTCCGAGGGACCGGTATCTCACTCAACCGCAGTTGCCTCCCGGACATTCTGCCGCCGGCTTGCGGGCCAGCAGGCCGACCAGGGCTGCCGAGGCGGTGGCGTAGGCAAACGCCGTCGCCAGCCACCAGCCGACCCGGCCTGACACGCCCGGGGTGAAGCCCTGGACGGCGAGGGCGGTCCAGAACCCCTGGCAGAACGCGCAGCCCAACAGGTACATAGTAACCCGGTACGGCAGCGTCTGGCGCTGCGCCCTGCGCATGAAGTTCAGGCGCTCCCGGGCCTGGGCATCACCGAGCTTGCGCTTGGCCACCAGCGGGTCGGTCTGCTCGACGCCGTCCACGTGTTCAACCCCGGTGCGCAACTCATGCTGCGCCTTGCGGATCGCCGCCAGACGCTGCTTCCAGCGCCGGTCGATCCGCGAGCGGAACTCCAGCGCCCAGAACGACCGGAAGACGGCCTGGGCCAGGCCGGCAACGACCAGTGTCCAGACGAAGAACGGCAGCAGGTCATCCCACCCCTTGATTGCTTCAACGGATACCATGTTGATTTCGGGCCTCCATTCTGAGCCAGGCGATGATCGGCAACTCGAACCTCTCCTCCCCCGGCGTCACCGGCAGTTCTTTAAGGTCACGAATCGAGGAGGGCAGCTCAGCCCCTCCTTCGATCGTGTCGAGTAACTCGGCGCAGTCCGGCACGTGCTCCCGCAGCCAGGCGTGTACGTCGGCGGTCGGAACGTCGCCGAGCAGCTCGGCGCTGCGTTCGACGACGTAGCGGCAGTAGAGCAGGGCGAGGGCGTCACGCGGGTTATACGCGGCGACGACTATCCGGCGACTCCCGATGTTCAGTGTTCCGATCATTGCTCGCTCCAATCTCAGCTACCACACGGCTTGTCCGTTAGATCGGGGGCCGTAGCGCAGGGATAGTCGCTCCACTCCCAAACCGCCGGGCTGATCGGCCCACCCCCGTCGGTCAGCAGTCTGATGCCCATGACATAGTCCTTCAGCCGGGGGACGCCGCCGTGCAGATTCAGGTCGATCTGCACGTAGCAGTTGTTACCCATGCAGTAGTCGCCGACGTTGTTGCCCACCGCGCAGCTGCCGCCGGTCACGCGCTCCGGGAAGGGCTCGGCGTTGTCGTGAGCGGTGCAGATCGGTGTCTCACCGTCAGGGAGGAACTCGCCCAGCCCGGGCACCGGGCTCCACGGAATACCGGTGATGAAGTTGCCGGGCGTGCACGTGGCTTCTCCGATCCAGCCGGGGGTAAGCCCTTCCCACTTGACCGGGGTGACCTCTTCAAAACCCACGTCAGGATGGCCGGGATTGTCGGTGTCGTTGCGACAATGGGTGACTTTCTCGTAACTGTTGCCGTAGCTGCGGATGCCGGCGTTCAGGATGTCCCCGGGCGGCCAATCCCCGCGACGCAGCTTGCGCAGCCCGTTGCCGTGATCGTCGTCATGGTCCGACCAGAGGGGATTGCCGCTCGGGTAGGTACCCTCGCCGGGCCCGTTGTCCGAGCGCCTCGGGCCGCACAGGAAGGCCGCCCACCCAAACACCTGCTCGAAGATGTTGCAGTCGATCGGCCCGGAACCGCCCGGCAGATGGGAACAGGCGTAGTTCGTCGAGTTGTTGCCGACAGTTACGTCGCACTCCACGTCATGGGCGAAGGTGACGCTGCTCGGTTCAGTGCAGCGATAGCTTCTGCTGCGCCACATGTCGCAGCGCTCAAAGCGGGTGCAGTCTTCCCAGGACGGGGCACTGTACGGCGTGCAATCCGCCGGCATGGCGTAAGGTGGATCGCAGCTCGCGCAGCATTGATTGTTGCAGCTCGGCTCGATCGGGCCGAGGTGGTCCTCGAAGTAGCCGCAGGTCCTGCCGAACGCGGTCATCGGGCTCATCCTGGCGCTGTGGATCGTCGCCGTGCGCCAACAGCCCTTGGTGATGAGATAGTCGACCGCCGCGATGATCTCCAGAAGGTGAGTACGATCGATGGCATCGCCGGGCTGAAGGCCGGCC
>JAAEQG010001390.1 GCA_024231775.1 bacterium | reverse complement strand
GACCGCAACAACCTGCCGGATACCGCACCGCTTGTGACCGGTCCCAGCCTCCGAAGGGGGCGTAGGAATAAAGCCCCGGGGTGAGCGAAGCGAGCCCTGGGAAAACAGGCCACCTCACCACGAGCCCCGGAGGGGGTGAAGGAAGGGCTTGCCCTACGCAGGATACACGTTGCGCACGGATTGAGAATGCTCTGCCCCTCACCTCCGGCTTACGGCTGCCGGCGGAGGTCGCTGCGTAAAGCGCACAGGTCTCTCACTTGGTGGTCAGCTGGATCGCCTGGTTCCATGCGGCATCGGGCGGGGACGCGAGGTGGCGCTCGATCTCCGCGGCGTACAGGGCGGCAGCCGGATCGTGCGGGCGTTCTGCTTCGCAACTGGCCAGGATCTGGCGGGCTTCGACGAAACGGCGCTCCTGAAACAGGGCGATGGCCCCGGCGAACAGTCGGGCGTGGGCGATCCGTGATTCATCGACTTCACCGCGGCGACCGAGCAACTCGTGGACCCCGACGGCGTGCTGCTTGCCTTTGACTTGCAGCTTGCCCAGCGGGCGAAACTCATAGGCGTCGCCCACGACATCCCGAGTGGCGGACGAGACTAGAATCTGCGTACCGTAGGCTTTGTTGGCGGGCTCGAGGCGCGCCGCCAGATTCACCGTGTCCCCGATGCAGGTGTAGTCGGTCTGGTTCTCACTGCCGAACTCGCCGACGTACGTCGTGCCGGCATGCACTCCCGCCCGCATGAACAGCCCCGCGAACACGTCCCCTTGCTCGCCCATAGCCTGTTCGCGCTTGAGCTGTTCCAACGCCTCCACACAGCGCAAAGCCACCTCGCAGGCGCCGGCTTCGTGGTGCTTCACCGGGAGCAGGGGGGCATTGAAGAATGCGAAGATCCCGTCGCCCATGAACTTGCAGAAAGCGTGGCTGGGAACGAGTACGCCGCTCATCTGTTCCAGGTATCGATTAAGCACTGCCTGGGTGTCTTCCGGTCCCAGGCGCTCGCTGAGGTCGGTGAAGCCCTGAAGGTCGCTGAAGTAGCAGCTCACCTGTGCAGGCCGGGGCGAGAGGTCCACGGCTCCGCGCCGCCGCAGGATCTCCGCGGCGATGGCCGGCGACGTGCTCCGCCCCAGCGCCTTGGTCAGGTTGCGCCGGTGACGCTCCTCGGTCAGTTGCCGATAGAGCGTGACGAACGCCCAGGAGACGAAGACGGTCAGCGCCGGAACAATCGACGCCACAATGTAGTCGCCGTACCGAAACAGCGCCGCCCCGCCCACCAGCAGGACGGCGATGAGTGTGAACAGCGAGACCAGGCTGGCCCACGGACCACGATGCGCGGCTATGGCGGTCATCAGCAATCCGCCCAGGAGCAGCAGAGCGGTGGTCATGCTTGCAGGGGCCACCTGCGGGAAACGGTTCTGGATGACCGTGTTGATCACGTTCGCGTGGGCCATCACCCCGGGCATGCTCTCGAAGACTGGAGAGTTGACCATGTCCGCCACCGCCGCCGCCGTATAGCCGACCAGGCAGAGGCGGTTGTTGATCAGCGGTCGAAGCTGGTCCAGGATGGCGGTGTTGCGTGTGCGGAGCGCGGCGTTCTCCTGTTCGATCCTCTCGGAAAGACGCCCATCGACTAGGTCCGCCTTCAGCCCGCGGAACAGGGCAAACTCCCGGGCTTCCTCCTCCGACTCGGGTTCCAGATCGGCGATCGACTTCACCGCAAAGGTAAGCCACTCCAACGTGGCCCGCTCCACCTCCTGGATTTGTTCATCCAGGAGACGCCGTTCGTCCACGGTTGCATCCGGGTTGCCTTCGAGAGCGGCGCGAGCCCGCACCCAACCGGCGTAATCGCGGCAGGACGCGGGCTGATCTGCGAAGCGAAGCTGCACGGCGCTGAACGTACGCAACGCCAGCAGGGCTTCGTTCTGGGCGATCGCTTTGCGGTTGAGGG
>JAAEQG010001389.1 GCA_024231775.1 bacterium | reverse complement strand
TTGCGGCCGTCCGGGTTGGCGTGGAGCATGAAATGGATCTCGTGGTGGTCCAGGATCCAGGTTGTGTCCGCGTCCACGTCGTAGTCGTCCACCAGTTGCTGGGCGAAGGTGAGGCAGAGGCCCGCGGTGGTGTACTCCCGGGCGTGGAGGGCGCAGGTGAGGAAGAGTTTGGGCTTGTCGCCGGTGATGGCGGTGTTGGTCAGCTTGAGCACCATCATGTCATAGCCGCCCAGGCCGTTGTTTTTTTCCCAGGAGTTTCCCACGTCGGTCCAGGAGGCGAGGGTCGGGTTGCCGGTCGCCATGGCCTGGGCCGCGGCGTAGGTCTCCTCCACGGTCTCGTAGCAGGAGTAGCCGGGAATGGTCCGGAGCAAGGGGTTGAGCGACAGCATCGCCAAGGGGGGCGTGTAGTCTTGCTCGATTGCAAAATCGAGCCCCAGATCTTCGAGGCGTTCGAGCGCATCCGGTTCGCCCAGGATGATGTGATATCCCGCGTCGTAATTGGTTTCGACCATCTCGCCCTCGAAGGCGCGGAAGAGCTGGTTCGCCATGTTCCTGTCCGAAAAGAATACGCGATAGTAAGCCGCATCCCCCTCCTGGGCCAAGGCCCCGTCACTGAAAACCAGGGGCGTTATCGCGGTCATTAAGAGCGCGACCAGACCGACCGTAAAAAAAAGACCATACCTTTTCATACTGCCTTCTCCTTTCTCCTCGCGCGGTGTTCGATGCGCCGCACCGCCGGTGGAACGTAAAAGCAAGTGATCTAAAGTGATCTAAAGTGCCTAAAGTGCCGTGAACCTTATGAACAGTTGTGGAAGTCGCTTCGCTCCATCGTTTTATATACGTTCATAAATTCAATATCCATGAATAACGAAGTGGCTGGATTACGGCGGAACGCCCTCGCGGGCGTCCCGCCGGTTAAAGGTGAATCCTGTTTTCAGTGGACGCGTGTAGCGAAAAGCGAAGGGCGGGACGCGGGGGGATTGACGCCCCGCGCCCTACGCCCATGCTCCGCGCCATGCGGTAAGAGCTAACAGCTAAAAGCTAACAGCCAACAGCTAAAAGCTAATAGCTAAAAGCCCCTCCCTTACGGATAAACCACCGCGGACTCGAACACCACGTAGCCCACCTGCTCGGTGGTGTGGTTGCGCTCGGTGTCCTGGATCGTATCCTCGTCCACGGCCAGATACATGGTGGTCGCGTCGGCCTGGGTGGATCCGTAGGTGTACGACCAGCCGCCGTTGCCGCCGTCCATGGCCGCCTGCGTCGTCACCGCCACCGCGGGGGCGGAGGCGAAGGACGTGTTGAACGTATAGGCGTATGGCGGGGAGTTGGTTATGCCCCTGACGGTGTCGGCGCCGAGAGCGGCCTCGAACGCGACGCCGGAGATGGAGCCGTTTCCGGACTCGATCACGATGAAGCCCACGGTCTCGTCGGCGCGCGTGTCGTCGCTGTCCTCGCACACGGTTTTGCCGGTGAGAAGCGCACTCGCCGAGGGCGGATTTTTGCGATCGGAGCCGGCGCACCAGAAGACCGACCAGGAGGCGTCATTGACGCTCATCACCTGGCCGAGAACCACCGGGCTGGTGTAGGACTGGCCATAGGTCTGGGACTGGCCCGTCCAACTGTTCTTATCGTCCGTCACCGTGGAGAGGTGTTTCTGCGCCTCGATGTTGACGCCGCCGATGGTCCAGTCGCCCTCTTCCACCACCAGGTAGTTGACATTGTCCGAGACGACGGCGCCGCCCGCGGGATTCTGGAGATAGACGTCGAAGCTCGACGAGGTCACGTTGGTCACACGGGCCACCACCGGCGTGGTGTTGTTGGCGTACTGGATGGAGCACACCACCACCGCGCTGGTGTAGCTGTTGGTCAGGGTCACGGTGACCGCGGAGCCGCCGACGGTTGCGGTTCCGGCCTCCAGTTGGGCGCTGGGGCCGCTGACGCACTGGTCGCCGGCCTCATCGCAGGACTGGCCCGGGCAGGGATCGGCGCCCGCGACGCACGCGCCGCCCGCGCAGGTCTCCGCGCCGTTGCAGAAGAGGCCGTCGTCGCACTCCCCGTTGGTTTCGCACTCGTAGCACACCTCCCCGGGCTCATCGCAGTACTGACCCGGGCAGGGATCGCTTCCCGATTCGCATCCCGACGAGGCGTTGCAGGTCTCATCGCCGTTGCAGAACACGTCGTCGTCGCACTGGGCGTCGTCGGGCGTATTGTCGCAGGCGTCGGCGCCCTCGTTGCAGGAATCCGCGGTGCAGGCGATTCCGTCATCGCAGTCGATGGCGGAGCCGGCCTGGCAGGATCCGCTCACGCAGGTCTCCGCGCCGTTGCAGTAGACGTCGTCGTCGCAGTCCGCGTTGTCCAGGCAGTCCACGCACACGTCGCCGGACTCGTCGCAGGACTGGCCGGGGCAGGGGTCTGAGCCGGGCGTACACGCGCCGCCCACGCAGGTCTCCGCGCCGTTGCAGAATAGTCCGTCGTCGCACTCGACAT
>JAAEQG010001388.1 GCA_024231775.1 bacterium | reverse complement strand
GCCCGAGCCGGTGGCAGTGGGCGGCGCAAACTCTGCCTGACCGACTGGGATCGGGATGGCAAGATCGATCTGCTGGTGAACAGTGTCAATGTGAACTTCCTGCGCTGCACGGCGCAAGAAGGTGGCAAGTACATCTTCCGTGACATGGGACCCGTCGACACCCGCGTACTGGCGGGACACACAACGAGTCCGACCATGGTGGACTGGGACAGGAACCAGACGCCCGACCTGCTGATCGGAGCCGAGGACGGGCATTTCTACTACCTGAAGAACCCGCGTAGCAAGGAGTAGAGGATCGGCCCGAACGTTCCGCCTCTCTACTGCAGAACGGGTGGCGACACTGATAGACCGCTCTGTTGGGCGAGTTGCTCCTCGACGCCGTAGGTCCCGTAGAAAGGCACGTTGCTGTCCAGCCAGAGGTACAAACGTCGCAACTCAGCGTCGGTCAATTTCACATGCTCGGCGTGAACCGGGTCGGTGAGCGTCTGGGTCAACGGGCTGACATCGGCCCCGATCTTGCCCGGGCGGGTGATGATCGGTTCGATGCTGGCGCCACCCCACTCGTACCACTTGACAAAGGGCTTCAGGCTCTCGTACGACTCGGTGAACTGTCCCGCTGCCGCGCCCGTTAGGACCAGCGGGCTCTTGCCATCCTCCTTGCCACCATCGTGACAACTCACGCAATGCTCATCCAGAATCGG
>JAAEQG010001387.1 GCA_024231775.1 bacterium | reverse complement strand
GTTCACAAAGTCGCATTTCGTCAACTGGAGGCTCCCCCCCTCACTCCAGAGGCCTCCGCCATGACCTGCGGCCTCGTTGTCCTCGAATACACATTGGCGCAGCACGGGGCTGCCATAATAGCTCACCATCCCGGCGCCTCTGTTCTCAGCCCTGTTGCGTGCAATCCGGCACTCGCTGATCAGCGTGTCACTGTCGAAACACCGTATCCCGGCCCCCTCGCCTGAATAGCCCCCGGTGATTGTGAAGCCCTTCAGGGCCGTCGCCGCATCGTTGCCAAGGGAGCTGACCACCCCGTAGCGACTGTTGTCGCTGTAGTTGCTGAATTCGGGACCATCATCGCCATTCAGATCGCCGCTGAGAATCGTCTCACACCACTTGACGTCCCGCGCGTTGGGATCGGCGCCCGCCGAGCCGGCGTAGCCCCCCGCCAACGTCGCCCCGCTGACAAGCAAGAACGTTGCGTCCCGGTCGCCCGGAGCCATGCCGGCACCCTGGTCGGGTCGGTAGAGGCCCTGAGCCACACGGACCTCATCGCCCGGTTCCGCGACCGCCAGCGCATCCTGGAGATACGTAAAGGCGCTCACCCACGAGATCCCGTCATCGGCCCAGACGACGTCGTCGTCTACGTAGATAATCTTGCCGTACCCCATCGCGCACAGCCCCGCCAGGAGGCCGCAG
>JAAEQG010001386.1 GCA_024231775.1 bacterium | reverse complement strand
CACTGAAGTGCCGGCCCAGGCGCTCGCGCCACACCGCCTCGCCCGTCTTGGCGTCCAGGCACGTGGCTACGCCGCCATCCGAGGTGAGCAGGAAGTACGGTCCGACCGCAATGGGGCTGGGCACATACGAACAGTCCTCCGTCTTCTGCCAGACAACGTGCGTATCAGTGACATTGCCGCTCCCATCCAGAGCGATGGCCTGCATGAAATGGTCGGGATAGCCGCACGTCATGAAGAGTTGTTCCCCATTGTAGACGAGCGAGGCGACGAACTGCTCGGTGGGCCCGTCGATGATCCAGTGCTGCTTTCCCGTGTCCGGGTCGTAGCTGGCCACACACAGGTTGCCCGACAACACCATCTGGTTGCGGCCCCCAATGGTCCTGATGATCGGGGCGCAGTAGCTCCGCGTATTGTTGGGGCGCATGGTCTTCCAAAGCGTCCGCCCCGTCCGATGATCGAGGGCGATCAGATAGGCTGGTCCATCGTGGTCGCCGTTCAGGATGACTTTGTCCTTCCACAGGGTGGGACTGGAGCAATACCCGTGCCGGCTGGCGAATGGCCCGGGGCGAACCTCCCAAACCCGAT
>JAAEQG010001385.1 GCA_024231775.1 bacterium | reverse complement strand
GCGGCGGCGGCTCGTCTCCATGCACTGTAGCGAGGAGTACGCGACGGCCATCGCCCCCGCGATCCTCTGTCGTCAGATCGTACGCGGGCTCATCTCTGACAGGGGTGCTTTCGTGGCGCACCAGGTAACGGCAATCGATGATTTCGTGGAACAGCTACGTGGCGCGGACGTAAGCTTCGCTGAGCACGTCGAAGCCATCGAAGAATAGGTCGTGACTCCCTGCCGCTCGATCGCGACTGGACGGCGAGGTAAGATCGGGCCTGCGGCCGATGGAGCACCTCGAAAAAGCATGTCGTTTTAGAGAATGAACTGCTGACTTGGAGCATGGGACGGCGGAAAAATCGTTCAGAGTCAGCATAGCACATACTCGTTGCCGATGCAGTGCCCTTTCTCGCGGTCGGGACCACCGGCTTCAGCGTCCGCAGGGTGAAGAGCTTCAGCAGGTCGGCGGGATCGTCCAGCAGGTGGACGGTCCCCTCGCCTTGCGCGGCGACCAGGACGACGGGCAACCCCAGCCGGCGCAGCGTCGACGCCAGGGCATCCGCCGCCGGACGGGTGAGGCCCTCGACGGGGCCGAAGGACGCCGGCGAGACGTCGAGCACCAGCACCGCCGGACGGAAGTGCGGCGGCTCGCGTCCGGTGCGGGTGCGGGCCAGGGTGACACGGGCGCGGGCGAAACGAGGGGCCTCGCCCCATCGTCCGCCTGATGGCGTGTTAGAATCGCGGTCATGCCCGATCCTCCCTACACCGGTTCGAAGGTGGAAGCCCGTGCGGCGGGAAGCTTCGCGGCCGTGGTGTCGCCCGAGGTCCGGCCGCAGGTCGAGGATCCGTTCCGCTACGGCAGCCGCTGGGTCGAGGTCGAGACCGCGACCGGACGGACCATCCGGGAAGTACCCCTGACTTTGGACGACCTCTTCGACCCCCAGGAGGGCGGGGTCAAGTCGTTCACGGTGGGTCTCCTCGGACCATGGCCGTGCTATGATCCGGTTGACCATGGTCCTGCACGAGGAAGCAGGAGGCTTTGACGATGTACATCCAACGAGTCGTTCTCAAGAACCTGAAGGGCTTTCGTGAGCTCGATTTCTCCTTCAGGCGTCCCGACGGGAGCTTCGCCGGGTGGACCGTCCTGACAGGAGAGAACGGCTCAGGCAAGACCGCACTTCTCAAAGCCATCGCCCTGGCCCTGGTGGGGCCGGATGTGGGCCGGGCTCTGCAGCCGTCCTTGCGGGGCTGGATTCGGGAAGGCTGCGACAAGGCCGAGATCGCGGTCCAGATAGTCTCCCATGAGACCGACAGATTCACCACCGGCCGCCGGTACGAGAAACCATTCTGGTCGGAGCTCAGTCTCCGGAGAGAGGGCGGCCCGGAAGTTTCCGTGAAGCCCGACAACAGACGGCGGCACGGCAAGAAAGGTCCGATCAACGGACCATGGGCGGATAATACGGCCGGTTGGTTCGCGGTTGGCTATGGCCCCTTTCGGCGCCTCTACGGCTCCTCTCCGGAAGCTCAGCGGCTGATGTCGGGGCCGAGCCGCGTTGCGCGCCTTGCAACGATGTTCAAGGAAGATGCTACCCTTTCCGAATGCGAGCTCTGGCTGAAGGAGCTCGGTTACAGAAAACTCGAGTCGAAACTGCAAGAGTCGCGCGTCCTGGACCAGACTATCAAGCTGCTCAACGACGACTTCCTGCGCAACGGTCTACGCGTCGAGAGAATCAACTCCGAAGGCCTGTGGCTGCGAGACTGCGGTGGTACGACCCTCCCTCTGGCTGATATGAGTGAGGGGTACCGGGCGGCGTTGGCTCTCATGATCGACATCATGCGACATCTCGGCGAGGCTTATCCCGGCTCCGACCTCATCTCCATGGAAAACGGGAATATTGTAGTCCCACACAGGGGTGTTGCCCTCATCGATGAAGTCGACGCTCACCTCCATCCCGGATGGCAACGCAACATAGGAAACTGGCTGAAGACACGCTTTCCTAATTTCCAGTTCATCGTAACCTCGCACAGCGCGCTTGTCTGTCAGGCCGGCGATTCCGGTGGTATCTTCTATCTACCGCCGCCCGGAAGCGAACTGGAACCTTTTCGACTTAAAGAAAATGACTGCTGGGAAATTCGGAGATCGAAGGCGGACGAGGTCTTGCTGAGTCCCGCGTTCGGCCTCACTCATACCCGCTCGGCCGAAGCTGTAAGAGCTCGCCAAGGCTACTCCCGCCTCAAAGCGAAGAAAAAAGCTGTCGATCTCACGCCCGGTGAGCTTGAACAATTGGATTTCTTTGCGCAGTGGGTCGATGCCGACGCCCGCGATTGACGATGATATGCGCTTCCTGCGAAGACACGAGCTCGAGGCGGCGCTCTCCGACTATCTGGACTGCATGCAACGGGCCGTCGCCGAGGGCGCGGACATCGTCGCAACCTGGAAAGCGCAGAGACAGAACCGATCCATGAAGCGTATCGTGGAAGAACTCGGCAGAATGACCGGAGCCCGCGAACGCTGTATGTTCTGCGAAGACTCGCGCGGCACCGACGTCGAACATTTCTGGCCAAAGAAGCGTTATCCGGAAAAGAGCTTCCGTTGGATGAACCTACTCTGGGCTTGTGCGGGATGCAACCGGTGCAAGGGCGACCGTTTTCCCTGCGATTCATCGGGGAAGCCCCAGCTCATCGACCCGACGGCGGAGGATCCTTGGGACTTTCTTTTCTACGACCCCGAAACCGACGAGCTGACGGCACGATGGAATCAGAGGACCGGCAAAGAGGATCCCAGGGGAGTCATGACTCTGGAGATCATCTCGACCTTGCGACACCAGGCGGTGGCGGAAGGCCGGCGGCGGACCCGCCGAAATCTCGAGCGTGCGGTCAGGTCGTTTCTTTCAAACAAGCAAGAGCAGATCGTCGAAGAGCTCCTGGAGAGCATCGCCGACAACGACGGCTATGGCCTGCCGAGTTGGTTCTTTCTGCGTGATGGCAGCGATGAACCACCCTTTGTCGAAGTTCGGCGACAATACCCGGCAGTCTGGAAGCGTATCGGCAAGCATCTTCGAGGTCATGGTCCTGGGCCCGCCCGGGAGGATACCACCGCGCCGCCAAGCCGGCGGCCAGGCTGACGGCGAGAGAGCCAGGAACCCGCGGAACCAGATGGCGTCGTCGACCGCCTGGACCGCGGCCGTGGTGCCGAGCCGCGCTTCGACCACGGTCCCCGCGGCGAGTCACGGCGATTCTGAAAGATGCTTGGCACCAGAGAGGCAGAGACGGAGGCCTCTCTGTCCACCTCTTCGGCGAGCGTGGGATCGGCGGCCTCGGGCATGCGGGCCGCGACCAGCTCGTCGAGGGGTTGGCGCTTGCTCAGGATACCGTGCACCGTGGCGACAATCTTCTCGGTGCCGGTACGCTTCTCGGCCGCCATGATGCGCTTCATGGTCAGGCCCTCTCTGTCGAAGGCGTCCTGGAGACATTGAGCCAGCGAGATGGTGGTGATGCGCTTGCCTGCCTGCCGCAGCCGAGTGCGCAGGAGCGCAGCTTGCGGACCGCCTCCACCTGGGCAGGCGTGACCAGCTCGAAGCTCTGAAGCGATTCCAGCAGGTCTGTCGAGGGGAGGCTCGGAAGCTTCTCGAAGAACGGGCGCCAGGCGTCACGCTCGCTCAGCCAGTGGTGCTCGAGATCCGTATTGGGCGCAACCGGTCGCCCGCGCACGGATAAGCAGGAACAATGGCGGTAACAACGAAGGTACGATGGCGTT
>JAAEQG010001384.1 GCA_024231775.1 bacterium | reverse complement strand
CTCCCGGTAGTCGTGAGGTCGTGGTTGTCTGGAATGGAGCGGGGACCGAGGGCGCCTCCCGAACCGAGCCGCAACCGTGAGGGAGCGGAGATGCCGGAGACAGACGTTCCCTCGATAGCAGGACCGCTTCCTGACGGGCGCGGCTCGGATGACCCGCAGGAACACGTGTGAAACGATACTAGCTTCGGGCGCTTTCGAGTACACTTAGGAGGATCTACGATGGACACATCTGCTAACCAGCAAGACGAGTTTCTCAGTCTGCGGCAGGAGATCCGCGCCAGCAGAACGCGGTTGTTCTGGATCCTGGTGATCGGATTGATCGGCGTGCCGGCGTTGACCTACCTGGCAACTCTGGCGGAGTTCTACATCTGGCTGCTGGTGCCCTACTCCGTGCTGTTGCTGATCGTCATGTTTCTATCGGAGCAGAGTTCCATGATGCGGGCGGGCCGCTACATCCGCGAGCGGATCGAGACGGAGAGTGGCACGGGACCGCAGTGGGAGGGTTGGCTGGAGTCACGCCCGCATTTCCGCACGGTCGACCGGCATTACGTCGCCTGCTTTTTGATCGTGTTCTTCCTGTACTACTTCATGACCGTGGGCGTGGCGATCAATCTGATCCTACGCAAGGAGGCTACGGACATGAGCGGGAGCAGCACCTACTGGTATTGGTTCTACGGCGCCCTGGTGACCTATGCCATCGGGGCGATCTGGGCGCTGGCCACCCTGGTGACCCACTGGAGGGCTACGGTCAGCACGGCCTCCAACTCGAACGGTTAACTGTGCTCCAAGCAGGGGAGCCCGCGATTCGGCCCGACCGTGTTCGTCCTGAGCTGGCCGTTGGTTTCAGTTCATGCTTGCGGTAACGCCCGTGATTCCGCCGGCGTTTCCATCTACCCGTTAACGGAGGGATGAATCCGACCTGCAGGAGGAGAGCCCCCCCGTTTCGGTTCCCAAAGGCACGCCGGGGAAGCGGACAGACTACGTGCTTGCGTCCGTATAATAGTGCGGATTCTGTAGCAACACATCCTTGCCATGCAGTAAGGTCCTAGAAGCGAACGACTTACGACGCTCTTCACTCAAAACGTCTTGACACCGCGACCGTGATGGGATAGACTGAGGGACGACGGCATGGGAGGTGAGAAACAGGGGAGGGATAACCTGCACTTCTCTGGCGGTATGCACCCTTGTGGCTGGTGATCGGACTCCGGGTCACGAGGATGAGTACGCCTCTCTCAGTTGAGAGTCGAGTAACGGAGCAGCACAGCGCGTGTCGCTAGGCTCAGGAATCTACTCGGGCAGTAATTGCCGGCATGCGGGGCGACGGTTAGGCATGTGTTCCAAGAAGCCTGACTGTGCGCCGATGGGCTCTGCACACAATTTCAAACCTCGCAAGAGGAGGAGGAGAAAACCATGAGGAACGGTCTTGTAGCAGTTATGGCCCTTGCCTGCTGCGTCAGTACGGCTAGTGCCGCAACGATTTCCTTCCAGAATTCGTTCAGCTTCCCCCTTTCGCCAAACAGCGACACGAAGTCGCTGTCCAAGTTTGACGATCTGGGTGGGACCCTGACCCTGACCAAAGTGACCCTGTATATCGACGCCCTGGTGGGATCGTCCCTCACCGCCGAGAACGACTCACAGCTCCCAGCCCCGCTCTTCCAGGCATCCCTGACGGGCTTGGTCACCGCGACGTCTCCCGACCTGAGCGTCAGCGCGGCGATGGCGGACAACTGGCCCATCTCCCTGGCCGCGAGCAATGGTCTCGCGGGAGAAGGAACGGACTTCCACGACTTCGGATACCTTTCCAAGTCGGATACCGACTCCGACCAGATCGCGACGCCGACCGACCTGAGCTTCTACGTAGGTGCGGGTAACTTCTTCGACGTGGACATCGATGGTACTGCCGGATGGGGCTTTAGCGGCACCACCGATGCCACGCTCACTGTGGCTGACCTGGGCGCCGAGGGCATCGTGAAGGTCACCTACGAGTACGTGCCGGAACCGACCTCGCTGGCCTTGCTGGCAGCGGGCGGGTTGTTCCTGCGTCGGCGGCGCTAAGCGCCGGTTTCCACTGCTACGGTTTGAGCTGACGAAGCGTCCAGCCTGCTTGGCTGGACGCTTCTTTTCATGCGTATCGAAAGGGACAACTGGAGGGCAGACGGCTCGTTCCGGGCCTGCTTCCAGCGAGGGCGGAATGTTCACCGAGACCAGGGAACCGCAACGCGGCAGACCGCCACGACTCTTCTGCTTCTGTCTTCGAGGCCGAAGGGAGGCCAGCCCTCACCAGCGAATCGACGGCCCGGCGAACCGCCCGGATCATCGCCCGTCACCTCGTATCAGCCTGATACACGCATATGCGGCTTGCCTCCCGGAGCAGCGTCACACCCGGATTGCCGCTCTGACGCTGGGTGGTCTGCGCAGCGGTGGATGACTCTGGCGGCAAGCGCACCGCCCAGATGGGGAAGATGGGCGGAGTGTGCCAAATGTAGAGGGAGTTATCGGTCCTATGCTCAAGATGTCGTTGGGCGACGGGATTGGAGGGCGTACGATAATCGGCAGTTTCCGCTGAAGTCGCTACGGGGTAACGCCGATAATAGTAGTGCTAAAGGCGTCCAACGGACTGGACGTGGGCGCACTCCAGGGCTGCTCAACGGCGATATTCACGGAGGAATACCGGCGGCATTAATGTCGCATGGGGAGTCTGCGTCGCGGTGAAAGGTGGAATCGGTGCTCATAGTACTGGGACGACATGGTCGGCGGACCGGTATGGGTGAACCTGGCCGAACAGTATCGTAGTCAAGACCGAGACGGGCAAGGATCGAAGCCATGGGCGAGGTTATCGGCGTCAACGCATTCTTCAGGCTGCTCCCGGTGGAAGAGCCGCACTCCAAGACCGGGGTGCGCAGAGCGACAGGCCGGGAGGAGGAGCGCCCAGGGCGACCGATGGACTCTGCTGACAGAATCGAGTTCTCCACCCTGGGGAATCTGCTCTCGGCTGTCGGGGAGACCCCGGAAGCTCGCCTCAATCGGGTCGAAACCATCCGTGAGTCGATTACCGCCGGGACGTATGAGACCCCCTCCAAGATCGACGCGACCGTCGAGCACATCATGCGGCAGCTAGGGCGGTAGCGAAATGCCGTCCGGGCGGGCCTCAGGCATTGCCCGCCAGCAGTTTGAACAGCCCCACCCCTCCTCGAACCAACAGGCTGAACACTAGCAGGACGACTAGAGTCCCGACTGATAGCGAGAGCACGGCCCATCCACCGGCGATACTCTCCTCGGTGGCGGAGGCGAGCTTGCCCACCACGAAGGCGAGGAAGCCCAGGACAACAATCGCCCCCAACGATCCGCGCAGATTCCCCGGGAACGGTGCCATCCGCACCGTGAGACAGATCAGCAGGTAGAGAAACACCCACACGTGCCAGTTGCCCAGGTCACTGTTCAAGGCAGCCGCCAGAGTCGTTTCCCCCAGGGTGATCAAGCTGCGCAGCAACTCCCAGAACGCCGGAAGCGATCTGGGCAGCACGGTCGCCACCTGCTCGCGGTTCATCTCCGCGACCACCGCTCCGCCCAAGTACTGGGCGACAAAGTAGATAGCCGCCGCGCAAGCCAGGATGGGTAGCATTCCGATGATTACCGGGCCGATAATGGGGACCTTGGGCTTGGGGTCCTGGGTCTGCTCGGGGGCTCCGGTCTCGTCGTCTTTGTAGAGGGTGGTGTTGTTGACCGTACCCCCCGTCACCAGGAGACCCAGGACATGACCGAGCTGAGCCACGAGCGTCCCGGGAAGCAACACGGTGTTGACCGCCCGAGGTTTCACCATACCGCCCCACAACTGGTGGACGGCCCAAGCGGACAGCACCAGCACGAGCAGCCAGAAGGTCATGGCCGCGTACAACATAGGTCTTCCTCCAGTGATTTTTCCCGATGCGCGCCATCCCACCGGGCGAGCCCGAACGCCGGGGAGCACCGCGCAGCCTCATCGCCTCGGGAACACCCCGGCTATTGCCGGATATCGGCTGGGTCACCGAAAACGCACCAGTCCGAAGCCCTGAGTCCCGCTCAGGCAACATGAGCAACCCACATTCCGGACCTCAGTGGCTGCGCTTGAACCGCCCTGCGACGTTTCATACAATAACGGATTCGCTGGCCTCTGTGAGATGCAGCGAGCAGGTGGGTTGCCCCTGGTTTCCGGATGATGAACCGAGATGATGTTCACAGTCGATCGCGATCCTCCTCCGGCTGAGTTACGCAAGTTTGGTGGGGCGATGCTGCTGGGTTTCAGCGTCATCGGCCTGGTGCTGTGGTACTTCGGTCCCGATCCGAACGGGTGGGGCTGGGATCCCGTGTACCCGAAGAAGATGGCCCTGGGTGCGTGGATCCTGGGGGCCTTGCTGTTGCTGGTCTCCTTTGGTCCGCGGGGGCTGGCCCGTCCGGTTTACGTGGGGTGGATGAGCGCCGCCATGGGGATCGGGACGGTCATGACGTTCGTGATGCTCACCGTCTTGTTCATCGTGCTTCTCCCGGTATTCTCGCTCATCCGCCTGAAAGACCCTCTGCGAATCAAACTGAAGGCGAAGGGGGAGAGCTATTGGGAAGACCACGAGCACCACGAGAGCACACTGGAACGTACGATACGACCTTTCTAACGCCGCCCACGGCGGTATTGGTGGTCCCGGCACAGAGAAGTGAGGAAACACACGCGTGTACGTACTGGGAATCTCCTGCTTCTACCATGACTCCGGAGCCGCCCTGCTGAAGGACGGTCAACTCGTAGCCGCCGGGGAGGAGGAGCGGTTCAACCGCCAGAAGCACTACAGCGACTTCCCGGCCCAGGCGATCCGCTACTGCCTGGACGAGGCGGGCATCACCATCGAGGACGTGGACTACATCGGTTTCTACGAGAAACCGCTGGTAAAGTTCTCGCGCATCCTGGAGACCACTCTGGCCCAGTGGCCGCGGACCTACTGGACGTGGGTCAAGAGCATGCCCCTCTGGCTGACCAGCAAGCTGCACATCGGGCGTACCATCCAGAGGGAGCTGAACACCGACAAGGACATCTACTACTGTCAGCACCACTTGGCCCATGCAGCCAGCGCCTTTCTGGTCTCCAAGTTCGAGGAGGCGGCGATCATCACCGCGGACGGCGTGGGGGAATGGACGACGACGGGCTGGGGCGTCGGCAGCGGTACGGAGATTCGCTTCGAGAAGGAGATTCGCTTTCCGCACTCGGTGGGCCTGTTGTTCAGCGCGATCACGGCGTACCTCGGTTTTCGGGTCAACGATGCGGAGTGGAAGGTGATGGGTCTGGCGCCGTACGGGAACCCGACCTACGTGGACAAGTTCCGCGAAGTGGTGGACATCCGCGACGACGGCAGTTTCCGGCTGAACATGAAGTACTTCGCCTTCCTGCACTCGACCGAGCGGACGGTTAGCCGGGCGTGGGAGGAGCTGTTCGGCAGGCCGCTGCGTCCCAAGGAAACCGAACTCGACGACTTCCATCGCGATATCGCCCGGTCGGGCCAGCAGATCGTCGAGGAGATCATGGTGAAGATGGCCACCCACGTCCACCGTGAGACCGGGATGGACAACCTGTGCCTGGCGGGCGGGGTCGGGCTTAATTGCGTGGCCAACTGGAGGATTCTGCAGGAGGCCGGCTTCAAGGACATGTTCATCCAGCCGGCGGCCGGTGACTCGGGCGGGGCGCTGGGGACCGCGTTCTACCTGTACAACTCGGTGCTGAAGAACCCGCGGACGTTCGTGATGGAGCACGCCCTGTGGGGTCCGTCATTCTCCGATGAGCAGATCCGGGAGATGCTCGTCGAGAACGAGGTAGTCCACGAGACGGTGGACGACGAGGCTGAGCTCATCGACCGCGCCGCCCGGATGATCGCCGATGGCCAGGTGGTGGCTTTGTTCCAGGGGCGCCTGGAATTCGGTCCACGGGCGTTAGGTTCGCGTTCCCTGCTGGCGGACCCGCGGACGTCGAAGATGAAGGATGTGATCAACGCCAAGATCAAGTTCCGCGAAGCCTTTCGACCGTTCGCACCCGCGGTGCTCAGGGAACACGCCCATGAGTACTTCGAGATGCCCGAGGGGATGGACGCGCCCTACATGCTGCTGGTGCCCAAGGTGCGGGCGGACAAGCGTACGGTGATCCCCGCAGTCACGCATCAAGATGGGACCGGTCGCGTGCAGACGGTGACCGAGGAAACCAACCCGATGTACTACCGGATCATCAAGCGCTTTGGTGAGCTGACCGGCGTACCGGTGATCATCAACACGTCGTTCAACGTCCGCGGCGAACCGATCGTCTGCACACCGCATGACGCCTACAGCACGTTCGTCAGGACGGGGATCGACGCGCTGGTGATCGGCCGATACATCGTCACGGAGAAGCCCGGAGAGGTTGACTACGATGCGGGTATGCAGCGTAGCATCGCTCTCGAGTCGGGCTCGCTGATTCAGCGGTAAGACTCCTAGTGGGATCGACCTGACCATGGCTAAGCAGTCCCTGGTGCGAGAGTTCTTCGCGTTCATCAAGCACGAGAAGAAATGGTGGATGATCCCGCTGGTGACGGTGCTGCTGATCGTGGGAGGGCTGGTTCTGTTTGCCAGCTCGTCACCGCTGGCTCCGTTTGTCTATCCCCTGTTCTAGCGCAGCCTCCGGACAGGCACCGGCGTCCCTCGAGTACCATCCGAAACCTGCGGGTCCTGACCGAGCCGCGACAGGAGAGGGCACCGCGCTCGCCTGGGCAGGCAACGGGCAAGATGCCGGTGTGATCCGAGTTGAAGTCAGGACCGTCGAGCGAAGAGTCGAGACCGTCCGCCGCGAGCAACCCAGGACCTGTCGCAGCGAGCCCTGCCCCTGTGGAAGCGGAAAGAAGTCCAAGAACCACTGCGGGAGACGGTGAGTACGGGACACGGGCAGCAAAGGAGAGGATCTGAACGCAGAGACGCTGAGGACGCAGAGAAGAGCGAGGGATCAACTGTGCAGCCTCAACGCACGGGGTAGAATGTCCGCAGGAGGCAGACTGGTGTGGTCGTCAATCAAGGCATACCTGGGCAGGAAGTTCCTTGGGCCAAGAACCCACAGAAGCGGAACGGAAGCGTACCGAACTGCCGGCGAAGTCGTCGAGGCGCTATTCCGCGAGTATGAAGGGCTCTCGGATGGTTCCTATGGCTGGGTGCATCTTTGCAGGCCTGGTGCGCCAAGAAACTGCATCCAGGTGTGCGGCGATCCAAACGGATGGACCATCAACATCCCCAGACCGCCGCACGGAGCAAGAGATGGGCTTTGCGGACAGATGATCTCCAGCGCTCTGACCGCCTTTCGAATGACCGAGAAGAGATCGTTCATCGAACTTAATGGAACGTGTCCTCGGGACGCTTTGGTGAAGCTGGTTCTCCTCCTGTTTGAGGCGTTGTACGACCAGCCATCGAACGCAGAGCTGGAAGGATACGTGGATGGCCTGTAGGCTGTCTTCGGCTCGGCGTTCCCTACGTCTGAGTCAGCGAAAAAGCGAGTGTCTGCTGGGGAGCCCTGGATCATGAACGAACGGTCACGGTGGGTTGGCGTACTGGCAGCGACGGCGGTACTGGTCATTACGCCGCTCGACAGTCGTGGTGAGGACCGTCGATCGAACCCGGCGCATACCGTGCGTTTCGCCGCGTTCAACGTGTGGGAGCTCAGCACCGCCAAGCTCGAGCGCGCAGATGCCGACGGACGCGGGGTCGATCCCCAACTGCGCAAGGCTGCGGAGATCGTCCAGCGCGTTCGCCCGGACGTCCTGCTCATTAACGAGATCGACTTCGACGCCGCCCCACGCCGCAACGCACAACTGCTCCTCGAGCGCTATCTGAACGTGCCGCAAGGGGATCAGCAGGCGATCGACTACCCCCACTTGTTCTTCGAGCCGGTCAATACCGGCGTGCCCAGCGGGCTCGATCTGGACAACGACGG
>JAAEQG010001383.1 GCA_024231775.1 bacterium | reverse complement strand
CGTCTCCGGAATATCCTTCGGCTCGCTGAACGGCCCGGCGACAAAAATGCCACCGGCCAACCCATCCCCCTTTGACGGCACACGTCCCGGGCACAACGGCGGCGACTCGGCGAAACCGTACTCGTTCAACTCGATGCCCAACCGCTCCGCCAACCCTTGCGCGTCCTCCGGCGGGTGCAGCCCCACCGAAAGCACCACCAGGTCAAACTCTTCCTCGACCCTGTTCCCATCGGGGGAGGCATAATGGAGCCGCAAATTCCCCGTCCCCGGCACATCCGTGACCGTGCTAACCATACTGCGCACGTAGCGCACGCCATACTCCTGCTCCGCCCGCTCCACGTACCGCTCGAACCCCTTGCCGTAGGAACGAATGTCCATATAAAACACCGTCGCCGAGACATTCGAGTCGTGCTCCTGGGCGATCACCGCCTCCTTGATCGCATACATGCAACACACCGCAGAACAATAGCCTTGCCCGCAAGAAATATCCCGCGAGCCAACGCACTGAATAAAAGCCACCTTGCGCGGGTGCTCGCCATCAGAAGGACGCACCACCTCCCCATCCCACGGTCCCGTCGCCGACAACATCCGCTCGAACTCGATACTCGTGACCACGTTGGGCAGCCGCCCATAGCCAAACTCGGGCCGCACGTCACCCGGCATCACCTCCAACCCTGGCGACAACACCACCGCCCCCACCTGCAACTCGACCACCCCACCCTGCATATCGTGGTCGATACAATGCTTCTGGCAGGCATACACACACTGCAAACACTCGGAACAAATACCGCAAGCCAGGCAGCGGGCCGCCTCCGCCTGTGCCTGCTCCTCGCTATAACCCGCCACCACCTCGCCAAAAGTCGAAAGCCGCTCCTCCATCGCCAGCACATCCAGCGGCGTCCGTGGCTCGACCCGCACCGTCCCCTGCGCCACCTGCGCCTCGATCTCTGCCTGCGTCAT
>JAAEQG010001382.1 GCA_024231775.1 bacterium | reverse complement strand
GAATCGAGTCCCGCGGCTTTGGCCACCCGTTCCGGTTAGGCGTGGCCTAGCCATTGGGGTCTGTCTATTTTTCGGTTGGCAAATGTTTTCATCGCGCGACGCCCAAGCGGCAGCCTTGGGAACACCTGACGAGAGGGAGCCTACCCATGTTCGGCAGCACTTGCTTGAGACGGAGTGCCGCGGCCCTGTTTGTTGTCGTGCTGCAACTCTCCGGCGGACTGGCCGGCGCGGTTACCATCGACACCGTGCCGGTGGGCAACCCGGGCAACGTGGGAGAGCTGTCAGGCGTGGGCGCGGGCGGCAGCGGGCCGGACGGCATCTGCGGTTCAGTGAGCTACAAATACAACATCGGGAAGTACGAGGTGACCGCCGGGCAGTACGTCGAGTTCCTCGGTGCCGTGGCCGCGACCGACACCTACGGGCTGTATGACGCGACTGATCTCCATGGCTGCTATATCACACGTAACGGCACGAGCGGTAGCTACACTTACGACTTCAGCGGCCGCCCGGGCGGAACAACCCAGGCCGATTGGTCCAACCGCCCGGTGGGTACCATTTCCTGGGGCGACGCGGCCCGATTCGCCAACTGGCTGCACAACGGCCAGCCGACCGGGGGCCAGGACGTGACGACCACCGAGGACGGTGCGTACTACGTCAACGGCGCGACTAGCAGTTCGGCCCTGATGAACATTACACGCAAGAGTGGTGCCATCTGGTTCATCCCCACCGAAGACGAGTGGTACAAGGCGGCGTATCACAAGAACGACGGGGTGACGGGGAATTACTTTGACTATCCGACCAGCAACGATAACACACCGAGTAACGATCTGGTCAACCCGACGGACCCCGGCAACAACGCGAATTTCAACCAGGGCGGTTACACAATCGGCAGCCCGTACTGGTCGACCGAGGTGGGCGAGTTCGAGAACTCCGAAAGCCCGTACAATACGTTCGACCAGGGCGGCAACCTCTGGGAATGGAACGAGACCGCGATCGGTTCGTTGCGTGGTTTGCGTGGCGGCGATTGGATCAATACATTCGGCTGGATGGCTGCCTCCCGCCGCTACTCCTACGACCCGGCGACCAAGCTCAAGAGGCTAGGGTTCCGCGTGGCAAGTGTTCCCGAACCCGGTGGTATCACCTTGTTAGTATGCGGGCTGTTGGCCGGTATGATGTGCCGACGAAGTAGGCGGTAATACTCTCTGTTCGCTCCTCCTCCCAGCCTTCCCGAAGCCTCGGCCGGCCCGCACGACAGCCACTACCTCTTCAACCGCTTCCGCGAGATGCTGTAGACCCGTCCCCTTCCGCGCCGCCATCGATACCGGCGCCGGGCAGGCCCACCGTCCAACGCTTGCG
>JAAEQG010001381.1 GCA_024231775.1 bacterium | reverse complement strand
CCCTGGGTCCCGACCCACAGGAAGCCGTCGCGGTCTTGCAGGATCGCGGTGATCGAGCTGACTTCGAGGCCGTTGTCGGCGGGAATCCGCTCGAATCGCAGAGCGGGGGCCGGCGCGGCCAACGCCGCCGGCGCCGGGAGCAGGGAGACGGCGAGCCAACCCGCGAGGACCGTCGTCCGAAGCGCACGGCGGTGAGGCGCACCCCAGGTGCATGGAATCTGTGCCGGGTGGGCGGATCGCTGCGGTTGGAGGACCATCGTTGCCAGAGCATATCAGTGAGGTGTGGCTCTTATGGAACGACGACGGTGGATTCCCAACGCGACAGAGGATCTAATCAGCTAGCTATTTCCGGGCGGGAGGGGGGAGCCCCAACGGGGCTCGATACCAAGGCCCAGGGTAAGCGCAGCGCCACCCTGGGTGCGCGGGCATAGCATGAACAACCCTGAAAGGGTTGCATAAAATGAGCCTGAGCTGGCACTTCTTCGGCACAGACCACCGGACTTGGTGCCGTGCTGTCGAGATTCCGTCTCGGGCTCGGGCCCCGCGCCCCCGACATGCTGATTTATAGAACCCTTTCAGGGTTCGGGTTTGTTTTTCGGTTCACCCAGGGTGGCGCTTCGCTTACCCTGGGCTTTGGTATTGAACCCCGTTGGGGTTCCCCCCTCCCGCCGCCCCCGTCGTCATACACCGCCAACGCAAAGACCATGCCGTCGGTGCCGTCGTCCGAGGGGGAACTCGAGGACCTCGACGCCTTCGGTGAGTGGCGCGCCCGCGACGATCTGTTCCCAATCGTCCGACCAGGCGCGGTCCCCGTCGAAATCCACCCAGGCGTCAAGCTCCGCGGTTCCCGCCTCCCCGCTCCAACGGACGGCGAGGCGCCCCTTCTCGCCCGGCACCAGCGGGCCGACAAAAGTCGTGCGCAGCCGATCGGGCCGCGGCGGTGCCACAGGTCCTTCGAGGTATCCATCGGGCTCGCCGAGCTAGGGTCCGCTGAACGCCACCCAAGGCGCACAGCGCCTGTGCCCGCCGTCGAAAGTCGGAGTCTCTTGACGCTCGGGTGACCGCCGCTTCTGCAAGCTCCAGGGCCTTCTCTGGGTCCGTCTGTCGAAGGTCTTCGATGCGCTCCAGATCTGCCGGTAGGCTGTCCATTCCTCTACCCCCTCCTCGAATTAGCCTGCTAGTTCAGACCGAGGAAACTCACCTGAGCGCGATCGAGGCGGATCGTCGGCTGGCGGGTCTGGCCGCCAAGCTCGGCTGGCGCTACAGCCGCTATGCCGACGATCTGACCTTCGGCCTGCCGGTCGAGCACCAGGACGCGCCGCGGACCGGATTGCTGATCGGTGGCGCCGGCAGGATCGTCCGCGACGAGGGCTTCAAGCTCCATCCGCGCAAGACGCGGATATCCCAGAGCGGGTCGCGTCAGCGGGTGACCGGTCTGGTGGTCAACGGCCCGGGCGCGCCGGGCGGAACGTAGTCCCCGCGCTAACGGACAGCCATCAGGGGCGCCCCTTCAGCCATCTCGGAACGTTCGACGAAGGCAACGCCATTACCGTCACTACGGACGGTTGATACGGCGTCGGCGTCCCCTGAATGGCATGGTTGGGCGGCCAAACCTCGGACGTTGGTGTCACGATAACTCCTCTATCCTCGCACCGCAACCAAGTCATGGCCCGTTGGGTGGAGGTTCTTGAAACGACCACAGAGATGTATCTCCAGACTCAAAACCATCACTAAATAGTACAGAACTCGTCACATTAAAATTAAGAGTGGCTAGGAGCGACGGAAATGGACCGCCCTCGTCCACGTAGTATTCTATCGTATACGCTCCCTCCGACAATGGGGCCAGCTCAACTTCTAGTGTATAAGGCGTAATGACAGTCAGGCAAATCTCTCCGATCGGCGCCGCGGTCACGGCAATGGTTTGAGAAAACTGGCTTGTGACAGGGTTCACCGGGACGCAGCTGCTCCCCCATTCTCCGGTAATAGTGATGGTTAAAGAATCTGCGTCGGTTGGTGTTTCTGGAGAGATCGTGATCTCCGCCGGGGGCCAAGTGCCTGCTAGGCTGACAGAGGTTATATTCAACAATAATACCACAGCCATCACCGTCGTGGAGATTTCAATTACTGGTCTCATGATCATCAACTCCTTTTGTCTCGCAGTTTAGTGAGGATCTCTAGCCGCCCAACATACTAGGTGAGCCGCCGGGTAGTTAGATATTATG
>JAAEQG010001380.1 GCA_024231775.1 bacterium | reverse complement strand
CCCTCTGGCCTCCCCCAGATCCGGCGGCTGGTCCAAGAGTACCCCGACAACTGGTACGTGGTGACCTGCCGGGTGGGTCCCGGTAGTGCTACGCGGGATTCCGTTTCCGCCAGAGCAGGGGGTCCCGAACGAAAAAGCCTTCAGCTCATGCGCCAACTATGCAACTCATGACTTGCCGCCAGAGAGATGTGTGAGGGGGAGCGGTGACCAGCTCCTTGCCGCTGACCCGCGGCAACCGGCTCATGCCACTGCCACTTCGAGATCCAGGAGCTCCGTCTGGCGATCGGTGATGGCAATCCCCTCTTTGGCTGCCGCCTCGAAGTAGCCTTCAATCGCCTCGCGGGTGTTGGCGAGAGCCTCTTCCCGAGTGTCTCCGAAGGTCGAAAGGGCGTTCAAGGCTCAGGACGGCCGCGAGAGTGATGATTAATACGGTTTTTTGTGCTTTCATCAATGTCTCTCCTTATTGAACACTTGTTTGACTGCGCCCCGGACCGCACACCGGCCACGGGGCGGCACTTCGCAACGCTCTGTGTGACCTAAGAGGGTACGGAGCCCACGCCGTTGATAGATCCGACGTCGATCAGGTGCCGTAGTCGCCTATGGTGTTAATGAGGCGTTATTTCGCACAAAAGGCGCCGCCGGCCTTCATGCTTTCTCTCGTCCGTGTGGATGCGCAGGTGCAAAGGTCGCGGACACAATCGGTTCGATTTGTTGTATCCTCATTATCCTCATATACCCTGATCGGCTCCGGCACGGCTCCGGCTCCCCAGGTGGTGACCGTGGCCCAGGTCGGCGAGGCGACCGAGGGCAAGCTCATCCGCATCAACAACGTCACGGTAACCGCGGGCACCATCCCCGAGTCGGGGAGCGGCAGCCTGACGATCACCGACGACGGCGGCACCTCGACGCTGACCCTGCGCGTCGACGGCGACACCGACATCCCCGGCGCCAACACTCCGACCCTGGCATTCGATCTGATCGGCCTCTCGAGTCAGTTCGACTCCTGGGTACCGCTTAACTGGGGCTACCAGATCGTGCCGCGGGAGCGGGCCGACATCCTCTCCGACGAGGTCAACCATCCGGTGCTCCTGCTAAGCGAGATCCACGCCGACCCGGCCAGCGGTCTCACCGGCGACGCCAACGGCGACGGGGT
>JAAEQG010001379.1 GCA_024231775.1 bacterium | reverse complement strand
GCTGCTGCTTGCCCATGCCACCCTCGCCAGTTTCTGCCACCCTGTTCGGGAGGCACCCGCTCAGGGACCCGCTCCCCAGCCGCGGTTGTCGCCTCGGCAGGGGGGACTATAATGAACCCACGGTGGCCGCGCCCACCGCTCAGCCGGAGAACGACCTAGTGGAGGCGGTGGCGACGCGACCCGCCGCCGTTGACGAACCCGCGCCAACCCAGGAGCCGAACCATGACCGACCAGAGCCCCACGGACCCCCCCAGCCGCACGGTACGCGATCGTGTCGCCCAGGTAATCGAGGAAATCCGTCCGTTCATCCAGCGCGACGGCGGAGACATCGAACTCGTCGAGGTCACCGACCAGGGGCAGGTCAGCGTACGGCTTCAGGGGGCCTGTGTCGGATGCCCCATGTCCCAGATGACCATGACCCAGGGTGTGGAAAGGCGGATTCGTGAGCAGGTCTCGGAGGTCACCCAGGTGACGCTCGTACCGCCGCAATAATCAGCCCACCGCGCCAGCGGAGCCGTAGCGGGCGACGGTCCGGAGCAAGCTACTCGCGCGGCTGCGGTCAGCGCCCCTCAACGTGAGAACACGCATGGATGCTGAAGAGATCATCAAGTTGACCCCAGAGTCCATCGGCGAATTGGTCAGCGCCTCCCGGCCTGACGAGGACGCCAGCCACGAGAACGGCCATCGCCAAGCACCGCGCTGGCCCTTTCCTGGGACGACGCAACTCTGGTGTCGGGACGAGTCTGACCACGAGCACCTGGTGTTCGGAACCTGCTGCAACGTCAGCACTGGAGGGCTGGGCGCCCGCACCGACGACAAGGTGCCCGTCGGCGTCACCGTGCCTATCGCGATTCACTTGCCCGCCGCCACGTACCACGGAAAGGTCTCGGTGCGGCATTGCACCGCGACCAAGAACGGTTTTTACGTGGGGTTGGAGTTCGTCTTCGACTAGGCTCCGCCTCGGTGTCCAGCCCACTGCCGGATGCGCCACATGAATGGAACAGTTCTCTGAGCCGGATATACCGGGCTCACAACGCCTGGACGGGGTGTTTATCATCCGGGCGGAATCTGGGTGTGCTCCGCTTGCCCACCTCCCGGCGAGCGCCTGCGGGCGGCTTGGTGACCCTGGAGAATAATCCGACTGTCGCCTCGAATAGGGTTGTGGAAGTTCGTGAGCAGAGGATCTCTGCCGGAGGCTGGCCATGCTTCAGTGGTGTATGTTCGGTGGTTACGACGGGCAGTTCGGATCGGAGGCAAAGACCTGCTTCACCATGTTCGGAGCATGCGAGCTTTGCCGCCCGACCATGGCCCGCGAGTTGCTCACACTTCGCGGTGACGATGGCGCTTCCCGCCCTCCCGGCAAGAAGTTCATCATCACCATCTTCGGCGGCACCGACATAAACTGCCCCACCCTCACGGAGGAGTTCATCGACCTCCGCGAAGCCGTACGCAGCGGCGCCTTGGACCTCAACCAGTGGGACCGCCACATGACCGAGCTGTCTCGCCTTCACCAGGACGATATCACCTCGTTCACGCTCTTCGCCGGGTTCGGCGAAGCCAGTCTTCCGGACGAAGACAAGGAGATCGAGGCTTTGGCCCTCCAGCGACACCTGGGCAGCGTGGGGGATGAGAGCAGTCGTATTCTGGAGGCTGGCATCGGCCAGGGAGGCGCCCAACGCCGCGCGGTCATCCACCAGGCGCTGCTGGCGGATTGACGCCGCCGGACCCGCTTGCTCCATTCCGTACCGGCCCGACGATCCACCCGCCGCCGAACACAACCTCGCCGTCGTAGATCACGCAGGCTTGGCCGGGGGTAATCGCCGTCTGAGGCTCGTCAAACTCTACGCGCATGCGCCCCCCATCGAGGAGGAAGACCGTGGCGGCGGCAGCTCGGTGCTGATACCGAATCTTGGCAACCGCGCGGAAGGCATCCCCCGGACGATCGACCAGCAGCTTCACCCGCTCCGCGATGAGCGTGCGGTGCAGGAGCGCGTCCCGGCTCCCGACGGTAACGGTGTTGGACTCCGGATCGAGTCCGGTCACGTAGATCGGCTGTCCGGTGGCGATGCCCAATCCGCGACGCTGCCCGATGGTGTAGTGCGGTATGCCTTCATGGCGTCCCAGCAGGTTGCCCGCGGAATCGAATACGTCCCCCGACTGGAAGGCCTCGGGCCGGCGCTCGCGCACAACCCGGGCGTAGTCCTGGTCGGGAACGAAACAGATCTCGACGGAGTCCGGCTTGTCGTGTACGGGCAGTCCTCGGCGCACAGCCTCGCCCCGCACGTCGTCCTTGGTCATCTCGCCGAGTGGGAAGAGCACGCGTGCTAGCACCGCGCGGTCGATCCCGAACAGCACGTAGGATTGATCCTTGCGCGAATCGACCGCGGTCAGGAGAGCCGGGCGCCCGTCACGCTCCGCGATTCTGGCGTAGTGGCCGGTGGCGACGAACTCCGCCCCGACACGATCCGCGTAGTCCACCAGCTTGCCGAACTTCAGCCGGTCGTTGCACATGATGCAGGGATTCGGCGTCCGACCGCGGGCATACTCATCTGCGAAGTGTTCGATGAGCGCATCGAAATCCGCTTTGAAGTTGAGCGCGTAGAACGGAACGCCCAGTTGGCCGGCGACGAACCGCGCATCGGCGGCGTCCGAACTGCCGCAACAGCCCTGCTTGAGTCGGCGGGTGCTTACCCCCGCGCCGGCGGGATCAGTACCCCCGGGGGGGTTGCAGGGGGTATCGTCCTCACTCGAACAAGCCTCGTCCGCAGCCGGAGCCTCGACCCCAACCCGCATGAACAGTCCGACAACGTCGTAGCCCCGTTCAACAAGCAGCGCAGCGGCGACGCTGGAATCCACCCCGCCGCTCATGGCGACGACCACGCGTACACGTTCTGCGGCACTCACTTGGGTTCATCCACCAACAATACGAGCCCCCGCACATTGTAGCACGCCCGCGCCTGGCTTCATCGCATCCGAGGTATCTCCTCCTACCTCCACCGATAGCAGAAATCGCAGCCGTCGTGCCCTTCCGCCAGGGTTGCGCAGCGCGAGAACTCGAGGCGAGAGCTGTAGCCTCGGGCGAAGGGTGCGTCCCGACTGCAGGAAAGCAGCGCAACGAGGTCTTGGGACAAACCCAGGCCCTCATAGGACCTGATGTAGTCGCAGCTGGTCACATCAAAACGCAACACGTCGCTGTCGTCTTCACGCACTTCGATGTGCAGAGCATCCTCCCACTCGGCGAGAACGGTCTTGAAATGGGAGAGACTTGCCCCCCCATCGGCGCGGGCAGCGAAGGCCCGGCCCTCCTCGTAGGCAGCCCGCTCCACGGTGCGCGTCAGGATCTCCAGCGCAGCCCGCGGTTCCATCGCCGCGCACATCTCCCGATAGATACGCCCGATCATCGCTGCCTCGATTCTGCGCCGTTCTATGTGTTCCGTTCCGGCCATGACTCACAACCTCCCGCACCAGCCGTTCCCAGGGCGACCCTGCGCTGAACTCGGTTGACGAATCAGGACAACATACGCATCTGCACGAAGATCACCAAGCCGCAGATGGTCACCGCGGGGAATAGCACCGCGTACATGACTAGAAGGCGCACGATGTGCACTCGGGAGCGAACGAGCTGGTGGGTGAAGTCCGAAGCCAAGGCCCCTATCCACATGGTGCTCGCCGCCGTGACGAGCACGGCGAGCACGGCGTCCAAGACCAAGCTGCAACCGCGAGTCGGCTGACCGTCGCAGACCCAGCGAGCCGCCAGCTCAACCGCCCCGCCACACACCACCAGGACCGCCAGAAGAACCAACTTGCAGGACTGGAGATTGGCTGCGGCGATGATGCTGCGCGGAGGGCGGGCGAAGCTGGGCAGCCCACGACGAATCTGAGTGCACAGTCCTATGTAGGTCATGTACGCCCACACCAGTACCAGCCATCCGAACACCCCCGCCGCCCACCACAGAGCCTGCCCGCCCCACGCCCAGGCAAGGCGACAGGTGCCACGGAAGCGCGCGGCGGTGCTCACCGGCCACTGATTCCTTTCCGCCCGAGAAACGCCGTACGCCGACACCACGCGCTCACCCGTACTCCGGCAGAGCGAGTGAAACTGCTCCTCAAGCTGGCGCGAGGCGAGCAGGTCCGCCTGGGGATCCGCCTGGTCGTAGAACTCCTGCACTGCGCTACGCCGCACCACAACGGAGTCGCAGATCGTCAATCCTGACAAGATAATGAGCAGCGTCAGAACCAAGTTGACCGCAAGCAACACGAAAGAACGCCGCAGGTCCCCCGGACGATCCAGCGACCACCACCACGCCGGCGGATGCACCGTGAAAGGACGCGCCATCAGCCCCCAAAGACGCCACGGCGAATCGCAAATGCCCCAGACCTCACGCCGGAGGGCCTCGGGAACGCTGACCATCCCACACTCCGGGCAGCGGGTCCCCTCCCCGAGCCCGGTCAGGTTGTATCCACAGTACGAACACCGTGGTGCATCGTCAGCCATGAGCGCGGAGCTCCCGTTGGCCGCATACGCCGACCGAAGCGTCCAAACACGCGGGCCACACCGGATCGGCGGGCAGATACCCCGGTCATCGGCGAGACGCCTGCCCGCCGCTGGCGGTCTCAGGTCCGATCAGACCGCTGGTTACGCAGTACAGAAGGCAGTCATTCACGGACATCGAGAAACCGCCGTATACCGCCCTTCCAGGTTTGATCGCCAAGTTCGGCGCGCCTAGCATAGCATGACGCCACACGTGACGCACCAAAGGCATCGCGACGAGGCGTACCTGGGCGATCACCTCTGAATATAGAGGGAGAGAGGAGATCCCCACAAGTAATGACCGAGATGACCCGAGGAGGGGGAGGAGTCCGCGCGCGGGTCGGCGACACCGCGCACGAGTCGTCACGGTCAACGATATCCACGGGGCTGAGCGACGCAGCCAAAGGGAACGTCTATCCGCCCCGGAGAGATTTGCTCTCTCTACCACCCGATCCGGCTGAACTTGTCGGATCCACGAGGAAGAACGGTTGGCTCCTGTTCTTCCTCGTTTTTCTTGCGCGCAGCCTGCCGCTCATGCCCGAGGGCCGCTCCCAGCGTAAACGCCCTGCCCAGCTCTTTTTGACCGCCCCCAAGCTCGCCAGAGGTACCGGCGCCGAGTATGATGGTCCGGCCATGAACGACCCGACGAACCTGGTTGATAGCGATGCCGACGCGTCCTGCGAAGAGGAGAAGGTACGTTCCGTGAACACGCCAACGACCGAACCGGACTCCGAAACAACTGCCCAGCCGGACACCCCGGAGGATACCGTCGCGGATGCAGGCTCGGCGGCTGAACTGGAGGCGCCGGACCTGGATAGCCCCGACGAGCAGGACATGGCGGGCGAGGATGAGTCCTCTGCCTCGCCCACGGTGGCGGATGATCCGCACGGCGAGCCGGACGCGTCCACGGGCGAGAGCGAGATACCCGGTCCGGAAGTCACCGTGGAATCCGTCGTGGAGGCTTTGCTGCTGGCCACCGACGCTCCGCTGCCGGCGTCGAAGATCGCCCAGTTGGTCGGGGTGGGCGACGCCAGAGACGTCAAGAGACACATCAGCTCGCTCAACGACCACTACGAGCAGAGTGGGCGGTGCTTCCGCATCGAGTCCATCGCCAAAGGTTACCAGATACTCACGCTCCCCGCGTATAATGGGTGGGTAGGCAAACTGCTTAAGGTGCGGGACGAGACCAAGCTCTCTCCCGCAGCGATGGAGACATTGGCGATCGTCGCGTACCGGCAGCCGGTCCTCCGGGCGGATGTGGAGGCAATCCGCGGAGTGGCCTGCGGCGAGATGCTCAATAGGCTTCGGGAGATGAATCTGGCCAAGATCGTCGGTCGTGCTGAGGAACCGGGCCGCCCAATGCTGTACGGTACGACGAACCACTTCCTGAAGGTCTTCGGTCTGGGGGCGCTGAGCGATCTGCCGTCGCTCGATTCGCTGCCGGTACCCCCTCCGAATCCTCAGTCCGAGTAACTCCGGAACCGTGTTTCCCATGCACCTGCCCGCAGGCCCGGGGCGCCTCCGGAGACTCTCCACTCACGCAGTCCGTCAGCGCGGGCTTCGAGCCGCGGGCTGGCCAGTCAGCCAGTTCTGAGTAGACTCTGTACCGTATACTCCGCGATCATCCCCACCCGGGGGCACGGGACCGAGGCCAATCGGCAGAAAGGACCATGCCATGGACAGGAAGATGTTGGACCACTCCTACCACCGCTCGCGCGTCGACGCACAGATGGGCGGGGGAATCGCGTTCATCCTGCTGATGTTGGCGCTGTCATTCCTGGTGGGAGACAAGTTCAAGCTGTTTCAGCAAGGGGCGGAGAACTGGACGTCTACGCTGCTGGTCTGGGACACGAACACCAAGTCGTGGATGCCGGTTCACGCCACGACGATCTCGGACTGGGAATCCGGCACGGGCAAGCCGATCTTGACCAAGGAGATCCACCCGCGCAGCTTCTCCCTGGTCGTCGTGCTGGGGAGTCTGGTAGCCGCCTACTTTCTGTACGCCTGCGCCCGCCGCCAGGCTCGGCTGATGCGTTCTGTCTACGACGAGGATGATTCCTCCGCGCCCTATGATCGGCAGTGGGGGGAACTCCGAGTGACGTTCTGGGGGATGTTCATCGTTCTACTCGGGACGCTGTTCCTCTTCGTGATGTGACTCCGCTGCGGAGCCGGCTGGGGTTGGTTTCGCCGGGATCGTGCGGGTTTCCGACTTGAGGAAGCGCACGGTCATTTGCAGGTCGATGGGCAATTCCGCCCCGGCCCGGTCCACCTCGATAAGCACCTCACGAACCTTGGTGTCTTGTCGCTCGGTGGTGCGCTGCGTGCGAATGCTCTTGCGGCCCATCATGGGCTCGAGGTGGACCACACGCCCGGTGAACTCTCGGTCGCCGAAGGCCTCCGCGGTCGCCACCACCCGTTGGGCAAGCCGGACCCGGGTGATATCCGCTTCATCAACTTCCGCACGGAGACGGACTTCGTCCAGATTGCCCACACTGAGAATGGGCACGGGATGCTCCGGATCAACCACCTCTCCCGGTTCGAGATGTCGATAGACCACATGCCCGTCCAAGGGACTGGTGATGGTACGCAGGGCGAGCTCCGCCTCGGTCAGGCGAACGGCAGTCTTAGCCTGCTCGACCTTCGCCTCCGCTACGCGAATCTCCTCGGGCATCGGTCCGGCTTCGGCGATGGCTGAGATCTGGCGAACCTCTTCCAGCGCCGCCGCGGCGGCACGTCGGTCGCGGATCGCATCTTGAAGTTCCTTTTCGGGCGCCGCGGTACGCTCGTAGAGGCCTTGGATTCGGGTGAGTTCCTGTTCGGCGCGATCGAGACGGGCCTGGGCACGCTCGACGCCCGCCGCAGCTTTGGCCCGGGCCTCAGGTCGGTCCCAAGCCTTTAAGCGATCCAGATCGGCCTCGGCCAGAGCGGTATCAGCCCGACGCTGATCGACCATGGCCCGAGCTACAACATCGTCAAGCAACACCAGTGGCTCGCCCCTAACGATGCGCTCGCCCGCCTGCTTGAGGACCGCCTTGATGCGCCCGCGACGCTCGGCCCGAATAGCCACCAGATGCGTGCTGGGCTCCACGACCGCCGGCGCCGCGGCGACATAGGGTGCAGCCGCTACGGGTTGTTGGGACGGAGTGGATTCCGAAGCCGTTGGGGCAAACGGAACGAAGTAGCGCAGGGCGACCACCACCGCTAAGGCCAGTAGCAGCAGAATGCCCAGGACGCCAGCCACCTGCACGCGTCCGCGCGGTGGAGTAGCCGCGAGATTGAGCGGGCGCTTGGGCCTCGGATGCTCCCCGTCTTGGTCCCTGCGTCCCCGATCACCTGGGTCGCCTTCCGCGTCCTGGCCCTGACGAACGCGGCGGAGCGCGCTGCTCGATCGTGGAATTCGTCGATCGCTGGAGATGCGACCGTTCAGCAAACCGACGATGCGGTCCGCGTACGGTTCGAGACGGGAATCGTGCGAAACCATGACCACGGCTTTGCCCTCCACCCGGACCAAATCGGCGAGATGCTGCATGACGTCCTGAGCGTTTTCCCAGTCGAGATTGGCGGTGGGCTCGTCCGCCAGAATCAGACTGCCTCCCGAAGCCAACGCCCGCCCGATCGAGGTGCGCTGCTTCTCCCCCCCGCTTAGCTCGGCGGGGAGGTGTCGGGCTCGGGCTTTCATGCCCAGCCGTACCAGACAATCATCCACCGCCGCCGGTCCGAAACGTCGGGGGGTCAACGCCCCCGCCAGAGCAATGTTGTCACTCACCGTGAGGGATTCGAGCAGGTTGTAGCCTTGGAAGATCAGGGCAACACGACCCCGGCGACGCTCGGGCAGACGAGACTCCGCCAGAGCATCGGTGCGGATCCCACTGACCCACACCTCGCCTCGATCGGGCCGCTGGAGCAAACCGAGAATGTGCAGCAAGGTGGTCTTACCGCTGCCCGAAGGCCCCTCGATGAGGGTGAGCTCTCCAGGAAGAACGTCCAGGCTGACCTCCGCGAGGGCCTGCACCAGTGTCGGCCCCCTGCCGAAGGACTTGGACACGCCCAACAATCTGGCGACAGGAACCGTCATCGAAACACCTCCGCTGGAGCCAGACGAAACACCCGCCAAGCCGCCGCCAAGGAAGACGTCACGCACATGGCCAGCGTCAGGGGCAACAGAACCGCGAACAGAATCGGCGGGGTCTGCATGGTCACCGCGGTCCCGCCAGTACCAGCCAGGCTGGAGACCAACAAGCTCCCCCCGCAACCAAGCACGTAACCGATTAAGGCGACGATGATCCCCTGGGCCACCACCGTACCCGCCACGAACCGGTTGCCGAAACCCAGCGCCTTGAGCGTTCCGTACTCACGCAGTTTCACCAACACGCCGGTGACGAAGGTCTGACTTACCACGGTCATCCCCACGATCAAAGCCAACGCGCACATCAGCGCCAATGAGTAACCCATCCCCGTTCCCATGACCCAGTACCGCCAACAACGCCGGGCGAATTCATCCCGGGTCAGCACCTCGACGTCCGGAATCCTGCGGGCCAACTCCGCACGTACCGCCAAGGGGTCCGCGCCCACCGCGCACTTCACCATGACGAAGACGGTCTGGTCGCCATCCAAGGGTGTGAAGTCGAGGGCCGCTTTGTAGGAGGTGAAGACGTACGGAGTGGGAGTAAAGGAAGCCATGTCGCTGGCGAATGCGGCGGCGACCACCCCGTGCCCGCTCAACTCACCACGCGTACCGACGGACAGAGGCGCTTCGCCCGAGCCGAAACGCCAGCGCTCGCGTTCGTCGAGCACGACGCCGCGTCCGTAACCGGTGCGCATGCGGAGGAACCGCGGATCGATGGGCAACCAGCGGTGGTCGGTGTCCGTCCCCACCACGATGACCGGTTCCTGACGACCGTCGGGAAATCGCCAGACACTAAAACCGGTGATCATCCGCCCGGTCCGGGCAACGCCGGGCACGCCGAGAGCCTGGTAGCGGCGGCGGCTGGGCATGGGGACCGAGAAGTCGGCGTTAGACGCCCGGAAGGGCACGATCCATAAATCGCCGTCGATGCTCCGGGCCAGAAGCGATGAACTGTGCACGGCGCCAAGGAAGATGGACGCCTGAACCGCCATCAACACCACGGCGAAGACCAGCCCGACCACGGCGGTCACGAAGCGTACCTTGTCACGCCAGAGATTGCACCAAGCGATCTTCCACATGGGCCCGCCACCGCACTACGAACTAGAGAGGCACGAATCAGGAGCGATTGTACCGATCTGGGGAGGAATGCAACTGCGCGTCAAGGAGAGGCCACCACCAGCCACGGAGCGGCTTCTCCAGGGCCGGGGCGCGCCAATCGGGTGCAGATCTGGTGCGGACGACCATCTCGCGTGGACATCCACCGCCCAAAACAAGGGAACACTGCCCGACCAACCGCGCAAGCGCGCGTCGAAGCCCTTGCACGGTCTGGCCCCGCTAGGTAGGCTGATGGAGTCGGGCGGAGTAGGGCCGGCCCAGACAACGGTAAATCTAGCTCTCACCCTGACCGGATGCGGCGCGCAGCCATGTCATGGTCGGCGCTCGCGTCGCGCAGGGTGATCCGGGCCACCTCCGGCGCATGTGCTGCGCTTGGAGACGATGAAGACATATTGGACCAGACGCGGAGGATCGAATCATGTTAGAGCTCAAACCCAACCTAGCTTGTGTAGCAACTGTTGGGGTACTCGTTGCGGGGCTGGTGGTGCCCGCGTACGGCGCTCCGGTGGACTCCAAACCGGCTCCACGACGGTCTGTTGACCACACGAATACGCCCATATACCGCGGCGACGCGGTCAAGGCTGCACGGCTCGACCGGAGCAGCGCAGCCGCACGCCAGGGCGCATCTCGGACGGCTACGCTCTACGAGAACATGGCTCCGGGGCCGGGTGGATACATCTCGCTGGGGACCAGCCCCGTCGGTGGTTCTCTGGGGTTTGACGATTATGTCTCCACCGACACAGCCCCCTTTGCGTTGGGACAAATGGGCTTCGTCGGTGGCGTAACGAACCCGGGCGAAGTGCTGTTCTTCAATTTCTACGATGCGGTGGGCGTTCCTTCAAGCAGCTTCGGCGTCCAGTTTCCCTCCGCCGGCAACTACTTCCATACGCTGACACTCGCCCCGCCGATCACGGTTCCGGAACGAGGTTTCCTGGAAGTGGTTGCCGACGACGGGTCGGTGACCGTTCCCTCTTCGGGCGAGTGGCTCCTGGGCGACGCCGGGCCGACGGTCGGGACCGAGGATCCGTTTTTCGGAGGAGCGGGTGACGGGCAGTTCAGCCACAATTTCTCGCTGGAGGGGACGACGTGCCAGGGCGACCTGAGCGTCGACTGCAACAACAACGGCATCGCCGACGAGTGCGAACCGGGGGCATGTTGCGCGATCGGTGTCGATGGCGTAGCCGCGTGCCTGATGGTCACCGAAGCCGACTGCCAAGCCGTCACCCCACCGGGATTGTGGCGCGGACCGTGCAAGCAGTGTCCCGAGCAGAACGCCGACATCGCCTATCACGACGGCGTGCTGATTGTGCACACCACGGGCAACCCGGTCGACTGCCCTCCTGCAAAAAGCGCCCGCGGCGGGCGGGCCTGCATCCCCGTAGACCCGAAGATCGATCCGTGGATCTCGGTTGAAGCCGATCCGCAGAACCCGGTGATCTGCCATGACTTCGGAGCAGCGGGCAGCTGCGGACCGCTTCCGGCGGACTTCTTCGAGCCCGGATCAGATCCATTCTCCGATGCGGTCTGCCTCAGCGGCGTTCCGCTCGGGTCCACTCCCTGGGGCGACTTCGGCGACGCCGACACGCTCATCGAGAGATCGGGCGGAGGGTCGCCGAGCAACGGTGATCCGTTTGACTCCTGCGCGCTGCCGAGCGGCGCCGGGGTCACCGAGACGGTGGACATCGAAATCGTGGCCCTCAACCTCGTGGGCTCGATCACCGTCACCCTGAACGGCGGGCAGGACCCCGAGGACTGGGACGTGGCGGTCGACCTGTCCGCCAACCCCCAGCAAGCGGGGACGCTGACCGCGAACAAGACGCACTGCAACGGCGGCTCGTACACCGCCCAACTTCCGGTGTTGCCGCGCTTCACTTTCACCAAGGTGAGCGACCCGGGGCAGATCCGCGTGCTCGACGCTGGAGTGGCCGGGTGCGATCCGGTCGACTTCGACCTACCGGCGCTGGACAACAACCCCGGGTCGTGGGTGCACGAGGTCGATCCGGATCTGGGCGTGGTCATCGACGAATGCTCGACCTTCCACCCGGCAATCAACGATCCCACGGCGCCGGCTGCGTGCGACTGCAACACCAACGGCGTCCGCGATGCGTGCGACACTCCCGACGGAGACATCGATGGTAACGGCCAGACCGACCTGGCTGATCTGGCGATCATGGTCGACTGCATCACCGGGCTGTGTAACGATACGCCGTGCTTTGAGCCGCTGTATGGCGACCCGTGCTGTGTGCTCGCCGACTTTGATCGCGACGGCGACATCGATCTGGAGGATTACCGGGAGTTTCAACAGGCCTTCGACGGACCCTAGGACACCAAAACCCCTGTCAGGACAGTGCGCACCGTCGTGGATGCGGGCAGGGGTAGTTGCACGCGGCGCATCCGTCGCCGGAGAGGACGGATAAGGAGAGCAGTCATGAAGATCAGGCGAATCGTTGCGCAATCGGCAATCGCTATGGCGGTGATCCCAAGCACAGGCTTGGGTGCTCCTGGCAGTGTGTTGTTCTCGTCAGACATGGACAGCGGTGCCGCCTGGATGGTGAACGGTACCGCCGACACCGCTATTGAGTTCGGCTGGGACTTCACCAGCATGGGAATCCCCGCGTCCCCCGGCGGCAGCGTCACCGGTCTGAGGCTCGCAGCCAACATTGTGAGTCCCACCGGGGCGGAGACCGTCGTCGCCACCCCGACCGATTTCACGGTCGGCGGCCTGTACACCGTGGAGTTTGACTTCTGGGTCAACGCCAACGGTCCGTTCCCCCCCGGGGGGGGTGGTGCGACCGAGTTCATCGGCGGCGGGGTGGGGTATGATGGGGGGACGCCGGATCGGAACGGCGCCCTGCTCCTGGTCGATGGTGAAGGCGGATCAAGCCGCGACTGGCAGATGTACAAGGACACCGCCGAACAATTCGTAGCCGGCGGGCAGTATCATATCGACACTAACAACAACTCTGGCGCGGACCTGAGCGCCTTCTTCCCGCCTCAGATGCCGCCGGTGTTCCAGCAAGGCGCCTATCCTCAACAATCCGGGCAGACTGCCGCAGGCTGCGGCGCATTTGCCTGGCACAACATGCTGATCACCGTGGACAGTGACGCGGGAACCGCCAACTTCAAAGTGGATGGGCTGAGCATCGGCACGCTCGACGCCAATCTCGGCAGTTGGGTGGCCATGTCAGGAGCCGTTGAGGTCATGTACACCGACCTATTCAGTTCGGTCTCCGATAACGCCGACCTGAGCTTCGGCCTTATTGACAACTTTGTGGTGAAGGAAGGCGCGGCGTCAGTGATCGGGGCCTGCTGTCTCGCCGCCGACGCGTGCACCGAGGACACCGAGGATTCCTGTTTGGCCTGGGGCGGCACCTTTCGCGGCGAGGGGACGCGTTGTCCGGTTCAGGGTGTGGCGCGCGTGGTCGAACCGGGGGGATGGGTGTTCGTGCATATCATCGATCCGTCGGTGAACTGCTTCACCGCCACCGGGCGCAGCGCGGGTTGCACACCGCCGGGGCCGGGCGAGCCGTTCATCGATTCATGGGTATCGCCAGAGGACGAAGCGATGTGCCACCTGTTCGGGACCAACGGATCACCGGCGATTCCGGCGGACTTCTTCGACCCGGGGTCCGATCCGTTTACCGGCGTGGTGTGCCTGCGCGGGACCCCGCTGGGCTCCACGCCGTTCGGTGACTTCGGGGACGCCGACACGCTCATCCGCCGACAAGACGATCCGTTTGACCGCTGTGCCCTGCCGTCTCTCGTGGAGCAGACCGTCGACATCGAGATCGCGGCGCTGAGTCTGGAGGGGGTGGACCCGATCACGGTGACCTTCAACGGCGGTCAGGATCCGGAGCTGTGGGACGTGCCCACCGTGGGGCTCTCGGAGGTTCACACCGATGTCAACACCAACAACGATCCGCCGATGGGGAGCCTGACCGTGACCAAGACCCACTGCAACGGCGGAACATACACCTCCGTGCTGCACGTGCAGCCACGTTTCACCTTCACCAAGGTAGGCGCACCGGGCGAGGTGCGGGTGTTGGATACCGGGTTGGAGGGAATCGATCCGGTATTGCTGGAACAGACCGACCCGGCTTCGTGGGTGGGAGATCTCGATCCGATGCTCGGCTTGGAGAATCCGGTCTGCTCGGACTTCCATGCGGGGATCGTAGGAGCCGGAGTGCAAACCGAGTGCGACTGCAACACCAACGGCGTCCGCGATGCGTGCGACACTCCCGACGGAGACATCGATGGCGACGGGCAGACCGACCTGGCTGACCTAGCAATCATGGTCGACTGCGTCACGGGGCTATGCACCGATCCGCCGTGCTTCCAACCGCTATATGGCGACCCGTGCTGCGTGTTGGCCGACTTTGACCGCGATGGCGACATCGACCTGGGCGATTATCAGGCGTTCCAGGAGAGCTTCGACGGACCCTGACCAGAACCGAGTCATGCGCAGACGCGCGCGAACTGGGACAAAACCTCCGGCGGGTCGCTGGGGACCTTAGCAGCTTCCGGGTTGGCGCTTGACTTTGAGTCAACCGCGGGCCATGATATGGTGTCATGATGCGGAACGCAGTCCACAGATTCTGCTGGGTCTTTCAGTTTAGCTTTTTCGCCTCGCGGGGGAGCCCGGCGATGGTGTAGTTCTGCGGTAGAGAATACTGGAACAAGTACCACGAACGCCGGCTCCTGCGAGTCGGCGTTTTCTTGTGAGTAACGAAAGGAGGCGCCGGACATGCCCTCAGAACCAGACGCTCCAAACACCGCCCTCGACCGGTTGGACCAGCGGATCATCGAGGCCTTGGCGGAGAGGCAGAAACTGATCGACCAGGCAACTGACCTGGAGACCACCCCGGGGACCCAGTGGATGGATTCCCGGAACGAACAGGAGTGCCTGACCCGCCTGGCGGAGCAGGGCGCCGCCACCGATCTGGACGCACACTTTGTCACCCGCGTGTTCCGCGAGATTCTCCAGCACACCTCGCGGCGTCAGCAGCGGGTCTTGCTCGACTCCCGAGGCCCGGGGCAGGGTTCGGCGGAGGCCCTGATCGTCGGTTTCCAGGGCACGCACGGGGCCTACAGCCATATCGCCGCCACCCAGCATTTCGCCACCCGTCACGCGCAGGTGAGCTGCAAAGGCTACACGTCATTCCAGGGGATGCTGGAGGGATTGAGCAACTCAGAGACAGACTACGCCGTGCTGCCGATCGAGAACACGACGGCAGGATCGATCAACGCGGCGTATGATGCCCTGGCACGCATGAACCTCGCCCTGGTCGGCGAAGAGGTCGTTCGCGTCGAGCACTGCCTCCTGGCGCTGGAGCCGCTACCGATCAGCCACATCCGCCGGGTATACTCACATCCGCAAGCCCTGGATCAGTGCAGCGTGTTCCTTAACTCGCTGAACGACTGCGAGGCCCACGCGTTCACCGACACCGCGATGGCTGCCCGGCGGCTGCGCGACGATCAGGATCTTTCCGAAGCGGCGATCGCCAGCGAGGAGGCGGCCCGCCTGTATGGATTGACGGTGATCAAGCAGGGCATCGCCAACCAGAAGCAGAACTTCACCCGGTTCGTCATCGTGGCCCGCGACTCGGTTCGCTTCGACCCCGGGATCCCCTGCAAGACCTCCATAATCTTCGCCACGCGACACGAGGAAGGGGCCTTGGCCACCTGCCTGAACGTGCTGGCGAACCACCACTTGAACCTGAGCAAGCTGGAATCCCGCCCGCGACCGAATACACCATGGGAGTATCTGTTCTACGCCGACTTCGACGGCAACATGGCTGAGGAGCAGGTCGAGCAGGGACTGCGCGACCTGGCTGCCCAAACGAGCTTCCTGAAGATCCTGGGCTCGTACCCATCCTGTCTGCTGAAGAGCACGGAAGCGAACGAACCGTCCGGTACGCGTCCGCGCGCAGTAACGGGGGCGGGGACGGTTCGTCTGCCAACTCCCGCAGCAGGAACTCAGCCGACACCTGACATTCTGCAGACGCTGGAGAAGAAACCGTATCGGCTGGTGTCCCGTGTGAACCGCCTGGAGGACACCGTGCTGCGAGTCGGAAGCGTCTCCATCGGAGGAGACCGCCCGGTGATTATCGCCGGTCCGTGCTCGGTCGAATCGCGCGAACAGGTCATGGCTTGCGCGGAGCGGGTGCGGGCGCTGGGAGGGCATATCCTGCGCGGCGGGTGTTTCAAACCGCGTACTTCGCCGTACGCGTTTCAGGGGCTCGGTCTCGAGGGGTTGGAGCTGCTGGCAGAAGCCGGTCAGGCCCACGGACTGCCGATCATCACCGAAGTGCTGCACCCGGCGGACGTCGAAGATGTCGCCGCCCAGGCGGACATCCTTCAGATCGGAACGCGCAACATGCAGAACTACGCGCTGCTCAAGGAAGTCGGTCGGGTGGACCGACCCGTATTGCTGAAGCGCGGGATGATGGCTTCGATAGACGAGTGGCTCGGGGCGGCGGAATACGTTCTGGCCCAGGGCAATCAGCAGGTGATCCTGTGCGAGCGGGGAATCCGGACCTTCGAGACGGCTACGCGGAGCACGTTGGACTTGTCCGCGATCCCCGTGGTGCGTGAGCGGACTCACCTGCCGATCATCGTCGATCCCTCGCACGCATGTGGGACCTGGCGCTGGGTCGCGGACCTGACAGCCGCCGCCCTGGCCTGCCGAGCACATGGCGTCATGGTCGAGATCCATCCGGAACCTGCCAAGGCGCTCAGCGATGGTCCGCAGTCGCTGGATTTCGACCGCTTCGGCGAGTTGATGGAGCGTATCCATCAGCCGGAGGGGGACGCCGCTTCATAGGGAGCCCATCCGCCGGCGACCCCCTTGCGTCAGGGTCTGGGGCCGGGCGCACGGTCTTCGGCATGCCAGTCCGGCAGACGAGTGTGGGCCGGCGGACGACGACCGTAGAAGAGATCGTCCGCCCACGAAGCGAGGCGCCGGGCCAGGGGACTCCGTCTGGTCGCCCAGCGGACGACGTTGTGCGGCAACGTGGAGGGGTGCGAGTAGGGACAGACCCGCACGCAGATCGCACAGTCCGTTCCTTGCACACGCCAGAGGTGGTAGCACGATTCCTGGCGCGTGCGCCATTTCTCGACTCCGTTGTGGATCTCCCTCTCGCCCGAGTCGATCGCGCCGGAGGGACAGCAGGTGGCACACTTCCTGCAGGAATCGCAGAAGTGCTGAACTCCGAAGCAAACCGGCTTATCCTGGACAAGCGGGAGGTCCGTGGTGACGACGGCCAGCCGAAGTCTCGGTCCGAAGCGAGGGTGGATCAACAGGCCCAGGCGGCCCAACTCGCCCAGTCCGGCGTCCGCAGCCACCGGAACACAGAGCACCCGGTAGTTCCCATCCACGTGTGCCCGAGCCCGGTAGCCCAGTCGATTGATATAGCGGGCGACCAGCATGGCGACCCTGGCTGCCTCGAAGTACCTGAAGGCGGTCTCGGTGGTGGTCGCCGCCCCGGGGGCGTGCCGGACCATATCGTACGCCATTTCGACGCCGATGGCTACGGCGTGAGTGTGCTCAAGGTCGATGGGTTCGCCCCACCGCCCGGGCGACCGTCCGACATGGCTGTAGACGTGGGCCGGGTTCAGCAGAGTCGTCCCCACCAAATCGGCGCCCAGGTAACGGGAAAAACCCTTGATCCGCCGAGTGGCTTCCTCAGCCGTGGTGCGGACCGGCTGTGCTCCGAGAGGCTGATGTAGCCGGTCGATGTTTCTGGTTGCCTCGGTCAGCACCTCGCTCGCGGCAACCTGAAACGGAGAGGCGAGCGGATGATACGCCCTCGTTCCGGGATGGCCCAAATGGGGCAGCGCGCGAATCCTCTCGTCGAGGTTCCGCCGTTCCGGATGATCGGCGTAGTATTCCTCGAACTCCGGAGTCCCCGGCTCCAAGCGGTAGAACCGGTGGAAGATGGCATCGCGCTCGTCCACGCGGAGCTGCGGGCCGTGGACCCGCAGTGAAGACGGGCGACTCAACGGCAGCGCGATCAGCAGTGCGCCCAGGACTGCGACGACCAGGCCCGCCAGAACCAACCAGGGTTTCAGAGGATGTTCGCCGATCAGCACGCAAGTGCCAACGACCAAGGGAGGGACAGACCCCAGCGCAGCTAGGCCCATGGCCCGCCAACGCCGCTCCAAAACCGAGGTGCCGGCGAACGTCACTGCCGCCAAGGCCAGCGCCGCGAGCCCGAACCACCCCAAGGCCGAAATCGCCATGTCCATATCGGGTGTCATCCGCCCACGCCGCCCGTTCACTCGATGGCTGAACCTCACCGGATGGTACACGAAGCGGAGTATGGGAGGAACGACCCGACCTGCCACGGACTCGAAACTGGTGGAGAAGACCTCGCGAGTGTCCCGCCAGGTCGGCGCGCTGCGTTTCAATCCGCCGGGCGACGCTGCGCTTGAACACTCTTCGGCGGTCGTGCGAACGCACAAGCTGCGGCTATCCAGACATGAAGGGCAGATGGATGTGAGCAGGCCCTATCTCCCCCCCTTGCGAGCATCCCCCGAGCGAACGCAGCGCCAGAGTCCTGCCCGGCGCCGTCATCCACCTGAACCGGGGACGCCGTCGCCAACCCCGAGCGGCTGGGCTTCAGTCTCCGTCGTTTTCCCCTCCCCCACCTGCTCAGACCGCGATCGGGCTTCGCCGAGCTGATCCAGGATGCGATTCGTATCCGCCCCCAGCCCGTCGAATTCAGCATACCGCAGTTGATCGAGGTCGATCCGGCTGCCATCTGTGGCGGCGGCGAGAGCGGACGAAAGGACACCGAGACATTCCCTGGCCTGGAAAACGACGGTCCTGAGCATCGCGTAGCCCAGGCCTAGAAGCGCCAGCAGCATTCCCAGGCCCGCGGTAACGCGGGCAAGGAAGAACCGCTTGGCCTCGGCCACCTGAGCCACGACGGCCCCGTCAGCCTCGCCAACATGCATCCCCGTACCGACCACCCAACCCCAATCCGGCATTCCCCGGACGTATGACAGCTTCTCGGTGGGTCTGCCGGTTCCCGGATGATTCCATACGTACTCTACGAATCCGCCGTCCTCCTTCCGCCCGAGTCTGATGAACTCGCGGATGAACCTGAATCCGCTGCGATCTGCCAGATCACGGACGTTCTTCCCCACCATTTCCGGCTGAGTTCCATGCACCTCCGCCACACCCTCGAAACTGGTGACGAATACGTACTCCGAATCATCGTCGTAGCGAAACTCCGACAGACGGCGCCGGACCTCCTGTTTCAGTATCTCTTCCTCGTCGTCCAGATAGCGTCCAATGCCGACGATCCAGCCGAGAGGCTCAAACCGCTTCACACAGGAGAGCTTGGGGCGGTAGATCCCGCTGCCGGGCGGTTTCTCCCATTCGTAGGTGCGAAAGCCATGCCCCCCCTCCCCAGCAGCACGGATGGCATCCTGAATGATGTACTTTCCACTCGGATCCTGCAGGTCTGAGAAGTCACGACCGACCTCAAGAACCGGATGGACCATCATGATCCCCTGGAGATCGATGGCGAAGTAGTAGGATCGGCCATTGTCCCAGCGGTAGGCACCCAGGGCATCGCGGAGGATACCCTCGACCTCCGCAGCAGTTCGGTCAGCAGCGTGCTTCTGGTAGAGGAAGCGCAACGCGGTGTGGGCCGCGTCCACTCGATCGATCAGGTCATGGCGAAGGCGTCGCTCGGCCGTGAGCCGCGTCTCACTGATGTACTCCATCACCCGATCAACCCGGGAGATCAGCTCAGCCTTACGAGCCCGGGCGTACTCGTCACGCACCTGTGTAACCTGCTGCCGGTAGGCACTGCATTCCCGAGCGCACCACAGCGTTGCGATAACTCCAGTCGAAACCAGCGCAAGAACGGTCAGGTTGCGCTGCAACACGGAGACGTACCTGGGCTTCACTCCACGACACTCCATAGGTCTTCCAGCTTCTCCTTGTCCCGGCCGAAAGTTCGATGGTCGGACGTCCGGCGCGCAGCCAGCATCAGAACGCTGCTATCCGCTTGCCAAGACGTCGCCCCGCGACTAGCCCGCGGGTTGAACCACGGAGACTCTCCACACATGCCCTGGACTATCTCTTCACCCCCCAGGATCATCGGCTTTCGGGTTGTATTGCTTTGAACGGACGGGCCTCAGATGAGGAATCCACGTTGCTGAAAGCCTAACGAGCGATAAGCAGCGGTCGTGCGGCGGGTGGCATTCCCAATCCAGCAGCCCGTGGTGAGACCCTCGCGATGTAGCCGGCGGCGCTGCCGCCTCTCCAGCAGCTATTGGGCTTGCGATCTGTTGTGGGCCACTATGGGGGATAACCCCTAGGCGTTCTTCCGAGGTTCAAGCACAAGCCCCCGGTACAAGTATCGGGCCACCGCTGCCAGGAAATCGGCACAGCCCGGCGGTGGCCTGGGTGCGCTCCGTATCGTAGGCTTCGAGCGGGCCGGCGCACCGTTGCGTCGCCGACGCCGCAGGGGGAGACGGGATGGACGATATCGCACAGCAGCTCGACGACGTCCGGCGAGAGATCGCCCAGCTTCTGAGCACATACCCCAGCGCTACGGATGACGAGAAGCAGGAGATTCTGAACGAGTGCGAGTTTCTCGGTGGTGAGGTGCAGGAGCTGGTCGGCGTGCTGAAGCTGAGCATCCGTCAGATCATGGATGCGACTCGATCGTTGCACGAAGACGAATCGCCTGAGTATGACCACCTCACGCAAATCGCCAATTGCGGCATCCGCGTCGCCCATTGCGCCGGCGAAGAGGTGTCCGCGGCGGTCCGTCTCATTCGTCAGCTTCGGGGCGACCAAGTCGCCGGCGAGTTGTAGCGTCAGTTCCAGGCGATGCCCCGCCCCGATTCCGACGAGGGTTCCGGCGTTCCTCGAGCTGAGAGCGTGCCGCATAGACCGGCACGATTACCCGGGCTGCACCTTCGGTCACCGCATGAAGAACTTCGGAATGCCCTTCCGTGCGGGGGGTCAGCATTCCAAAGGCGGATCGCCAACTGCGGCGCGTAGGATTACCCCCTGTCGGGTGCGTCCGTTCAGCTTGACCAATACCGGTTCGTCCACGCGTACGTGACGCAGGTACTGCGTCTCTCCGACCGCTTGCTGCTGGCCCAGCCATTCCCAGTCCACCCGCCCCCCCCCCGCAGTGGGATTAACCGTCAGGTATCCGATGCGGAACGAAGTCAGGTTCTGGAAGAAGTGCGTTCCTTGGGACGGAGTTATCACGAATCCGTGCAGGCTGGACTCGACGATAACCTGGGCCGCAGAGATCTGCTCCCAGACAACGGGGATGCCCAACCAGGGGTCGGAAGACCCCCAGCGGCCCGGCCCGATGAGCACGTAGGCCCGACCTGCCTGGCGCAGCGTCTCGTTCACCCGGCCGATCTCGGCGGCGATTTCGCGGGTGCGTCCCGAGTCAAAGTTTTCGGGGTCGACGTAGACTAAGTCACAGATACCGCAGATGGTCCCGTTACCCATCGCATTGGGGCTGTAGCAGATTGCGTCGTCCGGTTCTCCCTCGCCGACCTCTTCCCCCGCAATCACGCAGGCCTCATCCGCAACGGTGGGCCGGATCTGGAGAAAACCGAACTCCATCGGCTTGGCTTTCATGTTCACGGCGAACTCGATCTCGATGGGGCACGCCATCCCACGGCGTCCGATCTCCAGAAGTACCCGGAGGATGTTGGCCAGGGGAAAGACGTCGGATTTTAGCACGTGCGCGAAGGTCACCAGGCGAGGACCG
>JAAEQG010001378.1 GCA_024231775.1 bacterium | reverse complement strand
TTATATTGTCTGCCCAAGCCCCGCCGATCGAGACTGCGTGACTTGGCGACAGACAGCCTGAAGTGGGCCGGCGGTTCGACCGAATCCGGTACCGTACCGAGGCAGGCCCGAAAGACACAGACCCCGCCACATCGATTGTATGTGGCTATACCGCAAGGAGTTATCGATGGCCAGCAGACGAGTCATCACCGTTGACGGCAACGAGGCCACCACGTCGGTCGCCCATCGCCTCAGTGAAGTGATTGTCATCTACCCGATCACCCCGTCGTCCCCGATGGGCGAAGGCGCCGACGAACGATCCGTTCAAGGCCAGACGAACATCTGGGGGTTCGTACCCGAGGTCATGGAGATGCAGTCGGAAGCCGGCGCGATCGGCTCGGTGCACGGCGTGCTGCAAAGCGGAGCGCTGAGCACGACCTTCACCGCCTCGCAGGGCCTGCTGTTGATGATCCCCAACATGTTCAAGATCGCCGGGGAGCTAACCTCGACGGTGTTCCACGTGTCGGCGCGTTCGGTGGCGACTCATGCCCTGTCGATCTTCGGTGACCACAGCGACGTGATGGCCTGTCGGAGCACGGGCTGGGGGATGCTGGCGGCGGGCTCGCCGCAGGAGGTGATGGACAATGCGGTGATCGCCCAGGCGGCCAGTCTGGCGTCACGGGTGCCGTTCCTCCAGTTCTTCGATGGTTTCCGCACCTCTCACGAAGAGCTGAAGATCGAGGAGCTGACCGATGACGACCTGCGGGCGATGATCGACGATGAGTTGGTCCGCCAGCATCGCGCTCGAGCGTTGAATCCGGACCGGCCGTTCATCCGGGGGACCGCCCAGAACCCGGACGTGTTCTTCCAGGCGCGGGAGGCGTGCAACCCGTTCTACGAAGCCTGCGCCGGCCACGTGCAGGAGGCGATGGACAAGTTCGCCTCGGTCGTTGGGCGCCAGTATCACCTGTTCGACTACATCGGCGATCCTGACGCCGAACGGGTTATCGTGCTGATGGGCTCCGGCGCTGAAGCCGCCCACGAGGCTGTCGAGTACCTCGGCGGCAAGGGCGAGAAGATCGGGATCCTCAAGGTGCGCTTGTACCGGCCTTTCGCGGGGGAGAAGTTCATCGAGGCGTTGCCGAAGACGGTGAAGACCATCGCCACCCTGGACCGCACGAAGGAGCCCGGCGCGTTGGGCGAACCGCTGTACCTCGACGTCATCACCGCCCTGGAGGAGCACTTCTCCGCGGGGCACAACGGGTTGTCCCAGCGCCCGCGGGTGATCGGTGGGCGTTACGGCTTGTCCTCCAAGGAGTTCACCCCGGCGATGGTCAAGGGCGTCTTCGACGAGATGGGCAAGGCGAAACCCAAGAACCACTTCACCGTGGGAATCAACGACGATGTCACGGGCACCTCGATCACGTACGACGCCGGATTCTCCACTGAGGCTGACGACGTGGTCCGGGGGTTGTTTTACGGGCTCGGGTCGGACGGCACGGTCGGGGCCAACAAGAACTCGATCAAGATCATCGGTGAGGGCACCGACTTCTACGCTCAGGGCTATTACGTGTACGACTCGAAGAAGGCTGGATCGGTGACCGTCTCGCACCTGCGTTTCGGTCCGCGGCCGATCCGCTCGTCGTACCTGATCGACCGGGCGAACTTCATCGCCTGCCATCAGCAGGTGTTCCTGGACCGCTACGACATGCTCCAGAACGCCATCCCGGGAGCGACCTTCCTGCTGAACAGCACGGCGGAGAAGGACGAAGTCTGGGACACCCTGCCGGTCGAGGTGCAGAAGGACATCATCGAGAAGAAGCTCAAGTTCTACGCCATCAACGGCTATCGAGTAGCCAAAGAGACGGGGATGGGAGCACGGATCAACACGATCATGCAGACGTGCTTCTTCGCCATCTCGGGCGTGCTTCCGCGTGATGAGGCCATCGCCCAGATCAAGGGGGCCATCGAGAAGACCTACGGTATCAAGGGTGCCGAGATCGTCGAGAAGAACTTCGCCGCGGTGGATCAGACCGTGGCCAACCTCTGCGAGATCGAGGTGCCGAGCAAGCCCACCGCCACGCGGAGTCGTCCGCCCGCGGTATCAGCAGAAGCTCCGGAGTTCGTCCGCAACGTGACCGCGGAGATCATCGCCAATCGCGGCGATCAGTTGCCGGTGAGCGCCATGCCGGTGGACGGCACGTTCCCGAGCGATACCGCCCGGTGGGAGAAGCGCAACATCGCCCTGGAGATCCCGGTCTGGGACGAAGCCACCTGCATTCAGTGCGGTAAGTGTGCGTTCGTCTGCCCGCACGCAGCCATTCGGATGAAGGCTTTCCCGGAAGCACATCTGAAGGACTCCCCGAAGACCTTCAAGGCGGTCCAGGCTCGCGGTCCGGAGTTCAAGGCAGATCCGATGATGATGTGCATCCAGGTGGCTCCGGAGGACTGTACCGGGTGCGGCATGTGCATCGAGGTGTGCCCCGCGAAGAACAAGGCCCAGCCCAATCTCAAAGCCATCAACATGGAACCCCAGGCTCCGCTACGCGAGCCCGAGCGCGAGAACTACGCGTTCTTCCTGGGGCTTCCCGAGTTCGATCGCAGCAAGCTGAAAGTTTCCTCGGTGAAGGGCTCGCAGTACCTCCAGCCGCTGTTCGAGTACTCCGGGGCGTGCGCCGCCTGCGGCGAGACCCCTTACGTGAAACTGCTTACCCAGTTGTTCGGTGACCGGGCGATCATCGCCAACGCCACGGGTTGCTCGTCGATTTACGGCGGGAACCTGCCCACCGCCCCGTGGTCCAAGACGGCGGAGGGGCGTGGTCCGGCGTGGTCGAACTCGCTCTTCGAGGACAATGCCGAATTCGGGATGGGCTTTCGCCTGACCCTCGACAAGCACCGCGAGTTCGCCGGTGAGCTGCTGACCAAGCTGGCGGACAAGGTGGGTCCTGAGCTGGTTGACGCGATCCTGAACGCCGACCAGAGCAGCGAAGCAGGGATCGGTGCCCAGCGCGAGCGGGTAGCCCAGCTCGAAGCCAAGCTCCAGAAGATGAACGCACCCGAGGCGGCCAATCTGCAAAGCGTGATGCACGCCCTGGTAAACAAGAGCGTGTGGGTGGTCGGCGGCGACGGTTGGGCCTATGACATCGGGTACGGCGGTCTGGACCACGTGCTGGCGTCCGGAGCCAACGTGAACGTGCTGGTTCTGGACACCGAGGTCTACTCCAATACCGGCGGGCAATGCTCCAAGGCAACACCGCTGGGAGCAATCGCCAAGTTTGCCGCCGCCGGAAAACCGCTGGCAAAGAAGGACTTGGGGATGATGGCGATGGCGTACGGAAGTGTCTACGTGGCTCAGATCGCCATGGGGGCCAACGATGCGCAGACCGTCAAAGCGTTCGTTGAGGCTGAAGCCTACGACGGGCCATCCATAATCATCGCCTACTCGCACTGCATCGCCCACGGGATCAACATGCGCACGGGATTGACCAACCAGAAAGCCGCGGTTCAGTGTGGTTACTGGCCACTGTACCGCTTCAATCCGGCCCTCATCGCCGAGGGCAAGAACCCGCTGAAGCTGGAGTCGAAAGCCCCGACGATTCCTTTTGAGAAGTACGCTTACTCCGAGGCCCGGTACAAGATGCTGGTCAAGAGCGATCCGGAGCGGGCCAAGAAGCTGCTCGCCCAGGCCCAGGAGGTGGTGCTGTCACGCTTCCATCAGTATGAGGAGCTGGCCAAGGTGTGGGCGCCGCCGGAGGACGCCGCCAGCTAGCGAAGCAGAGCTACATGCAATCAAAGCGCAGCGAAGAGGAGGTCACCTGATGGCCTCCTCTTTTCTTGTTCTCCTCCAGAGAGGTTGGTGCATCTGGCGGGGGTGAAGACCTGCCGGTCACCTCTTGGCCAGGGGCGCTTTGCTCCTTGGCAGCGGACGCCATAGGGGGAGTTCGCTCTGGAGCGGCTCGGGGTTGTAGCCAGCCGCATCGTCCCGAGGGCGCACGGTTTTAGCCAGGGGTGCAGCGCAGCGGAACCCCTGGAAATCGAACCACCCAGCGCACCCGCCCCGGCAGGGGCGAGGGAGGGTGAGCGCCCAAGGCCCCAAGGAAGACACCCCGAACGTGTCGCGTACGTAGCGTTCAACGTGTGCCCGTGCCCCTTCAGGGCACCGAGAGGGTTGGGGTGTTATGGTCCAGGGGTTCCCTCTTGGCTTGCGGCATAGCCGCAAGTCAAGCGTTCACCCCTGGCTAAATGCCTTGGCCCCGTTGGGGCCGGTTGGACACGATGCCCGAGACTGGCAGACCGTGATGAACCCACAACTGGGTAGCGGCCTGCGTCTCGCAGGCCAACGGCTGACGGGGACACCGGCCACAAGAGCCTATCCCATTACTCCCCTC
>JAAEQG010001377.1 GCA_024231775.1 bacterium | reverse complement strand
GCAAGGAGCCGGCGGTCCGCAGCCTCAGGGTCAGCGCCCGGGTGTCCACGCCCTCGACGGCGACAACGCGATGACGTGTCAGGTACGCCTCCAACTCCTCTTCAGCCCGCCAGCTACTGGACCGGCTGGCCAACTCGCGGATCACAAACGCGGACAGCACCGGTCTTGGCGACTCTTCGTCTGAGCTGTTTACACCGTAATTGCCAATCATCGGGGCGGTCATGGCGACGATCTGGCCGTAGTATGACGGGTCGCTGAGCACCTCCTGGTATCCAGCCATGGCGGTATTGAACACCACCTCGCCGGTGGCGGTCCCCGAGGCGCCCACACTGCGCCCACTCAGCACGGTTCCGTCTTCGAGAGCTAGCATGCACCTCATACCGGCCGCCCCCGTCCCATGTAGTCCTGCACCGCGGCGACATCCCAGTCACCACTCTTGAGGCCGCGAATCGCCCGTACCGCGGCGCGAGCTCCAGCAAGCGTGGTGATCAGGGGGATCCGCTCCTGCACGCACACCGCCCGCCAACGCCCCTCTTCCCACGCCGCCCCCTTGTGGATCGGCGTGTTGATAAGCATCGCCAGCCGACGCCCGCGGATGAGGTCGAGCAGGAAGGGATACTCGTCACCCTGATGCTTGGACACGATTTGTGAGGGAACCCCTCCGTCCGCCAGGGCGCGGTGGGTCCCAATCGTCGAAACAATCTGGAAGCCCATGTCGTGCAACTCGCGCCCCACCGATACCACGCGCGGTTTGTCAGGGTCATCGACGCTCACCAGCACGGTTCCGCTCGTTGGAAGCTCGACGCCGGCGGCGCTGGCTGCTTTGGCGAAGGCCACGGGAAACGACCGATCCAGCCCCATCACCTCCCCGGTGCTGCGCATCTCCGGCCCGAGGATCACATCGACGCCGGGGAACTTGTCAAAGGGAAACACCGGAGCTTTGACGGATACGTGACGGGGCGGCTGAACCTCGTGGATGCCCACCTCCGCAAGGGCCTCGTTGAGACTCTGGCCGAGCATGACCTTGGTGGCGATGTTGGCCCAGGGGACGCCGGTCGACTTGCTGACAAACGGAACCGTCCGCGAAGCCCGTGGGTTAACCTCGAGAACATAGACCGAGCGCTGGTAGATGGCGAATTGCACGTTCATCAGCCCACACACGGACAAGCGCCGAGCGAGCAGCTTGACCTGATAGGTGATCTCGTCGACCAGCGACGGCGACAGCGAATAGGGTGGGAGCGTGCAGTAACTGTCCCCGCTGTGGATACCAGCCTCCTCGATGTGCTCCATGACTCCGCAGATGTCGCAGCGGCGGACCACCGCCTGCCCTTCCGTCGATCCGTAATCGCTCACCGCGTCCACGTCCACTTCAATCGCGTCAATCAGGAATTTGTCGATCAACACGGGGGCGCGGGGGGCGGTCGGCTCGGTTCGCTCGCTGGCGGACCAGGCTTTGTCCAGGTAATGCTCCAGGTCCTTGGGGTTGTTGCACAGTTCCATCCCTCGCCCGCCCAACACGTATGATGGACGCACCAGCACGGGATACCCGATCCGCTCGGCGATGCGGAGCGCTTCCTCGGGGGCTGTGGCGATCCCGTTGGGCGGCTGCATCAACCCCAGTTCGTGCACGATCTGCCCGAAGCGATCGCGATCCTCCGCGAGGTGGATACTCCCCGGAGTGGTTCCCACAATCGGCACGCCGGCTGCGGCCAAGCTTTGGGCGAGATTCAGCGGCGTCTGGCCGCCAAACTGCACAATGACGGCACGAAGCAGACCAGACGGTTCGGCAACGCCCTCCGACGCAGGAGCCGCGAATGGACCGCCGTTCAGTCGCTCGCAGGCACAGAGCACGTCTTCGTAGGTCAGAGGCTCGAACAGCAGTAGATCGCTACTGTCGTAATCGGTGCTGACCGTCTCCGGATTGGAG
>JAAEQG010001376.1 GCA_024231775.1 bacterium | reverse complement strand
TTCAGGATGACGTGGCGCGCTCCGTTCTGGGCGAACGTGGTTGGGTATGGACCTTCTGGCAGGTCGCCCAGGTCCATACGGGTCGAGAGGAACTGGTGGTCTTCGATCTCGCCGTCGCTGGCTTGGCCGGTGGGGGTGAGACCGGTGTCGGTGCTGTAGCGGAAGCGGCTGTTGAGGGTGTCGCTCAACGTCACGGCGGGCGCGGTGATGGTCAGCACGTTGGCTCCCACGCTCAATGTTGTGTCGGTAAAGATTTGTTCTCCGAGGTCATCAAAATCGCCGTCCCCGTCAAAGTCGATCCAGGCGTTGAGCACGGCTCCGCTGACGTTCGTTCCGGTGATGGTCAGAGTCGCGATCTGCCCGGCGATGATGGCGGATTCGAGTCGCACGCCATCCTCGTCGTCGGGCACGCCTGCGGCATCGTCACCGGTGGCGTCGCTGCTGGGCTGGCCGTCGAATTCTTCGTCCACGGTTGCGCCGAGGGTGGGGTTGTCTACAGGTAGGATGACGTGGCGCGCGCCGTCCTGGGCCAGGGTGGTAGGATACAAGCTCT
>JAAEQG010001375.1 GCA_024231775.1 bacterium | reverse complement strand
TGCCCGCGGGAGGCGAGGAAACCCAGAACAATGAAGAACAAGATCACTCCGCCTCCAAAGCTCAGCCCCAGAAGCAGTGTGCGGGTACGCGATTCGTGAGCCTGCTGAACGAAACCGAGAACCTTGATCGAGAGCAATGGAAGCACGCACGGCGTTGCGTTGATGAACAACCCGTAAAGGAAACAGCCCACCAGAAGGCCGGGCAATCCCAGACGCTCCAGGAAACTCTGCACCGAATCGCCGCTCGCCTTCTCCGCGGCGGCGCTCGGCTCCGGCTCTCCCGGGGGAGGGGCTTCGCTGGGTGGCGGGGATCCTTCACGCGCACCGCCTACCGAGGGTTCCTGGTTGGGGGTGGCGGACGCGACCGTGGCGGTTTCGACCAGGGGCAAATGGACCGCCCAGGCGACGTGTTCCGGAGGGTAACACGTTCCGGTCCGGTCGTCGCAGGCCTGGGCGGTGAGCACGCCCGCCAGAGTCGCCTGGTCCCCAGCAGCCTCCTCGCGGACCTGGAAGGGGATGCGAATGCGAACGTCACCGCGATACTCGCTCATCTTACCGAGCTGCGGATGAACGTGTTCCCGGGCCGGTGGGTATTCAGCCTTGCCGATGTCCAGCGCGTCGGATCGCTCGACGAAGGCGTGCGTGGGAATGAACGCGGCGATAGACGGCTGATTCGACTGCACGTGGCTTCCGCGCCCGATAGACATGTCGAGCATGACCTCGGACGACTGACCGGGCCGCAGGGGACCGGTCGGTGGCACCACGGTCAGCTTGAAGCGCTTGCTCGCGTCCGGGGCGATGGGCAAGGACCGATGGGCGCGTTCCAGCACGGCTAGATGTTGTGGATTGGGCGTCAGGTCGGTATCCCCGATTGCCAGGCGGAGGGAGACCGCGCGTTGCTCGCGTACACAAGCGGTCTTGCACGCCAGCCAGTTCAGCTTGGCGGTCAGGACCACCTCCGCTTCGGGGGGTAGTTCCTCTGGGGCGGTGATCGTCTGGATGAGGCAGGGCGAGCCCTCCAGGATGTGAGTCACCAGGTTTCCCACGCCGGTGTGTCGCTGGGGTGCGGGAAAGCGCAATGCGCCAAGCGAGAACCCGGGGGGCAGATCCCATTCGACCCGGGGGGCAAGTCCGCTGTCCCCCGGGTTCTTCCAGTAGAGATGCCAATCGTCGGTCAGCTCGAACCGGATGGCGACATCGAACGTCGATCCCGGGCGGATGCTGGTGACGGAGGGATGCAGGCTCACCTGCGTGTTTGGCTGCGACCCTGCCCAGGCGGGGGCTGCTGCGCAGAGCAGGGCGACGCCGATGCTATGGAAACCTATAGATCGTCTCATGGTGGCCTTATTGCTCCGTCTAGAACTTCTGACCGCAATCGGCAGTATGTTATTACGAGTGGGGCGCGGTTTCGATGCGCGGCGGGCGTAATTAGTTGCCTGACCACTGGCCGGGCCGCCGGTCACCGGCAAAGCTGATTCCCGGGACGGTCCGCAGCTGAGCGATGGGTGCATCCCATTTGGGGTGGCATGGGCAAACTTGTTTGCCCGTGCAGGACGATTCCACGGGCAAGCTGCTGCTTGCCCATGCCACCCGCGCCAGTTTCTGCCACCTTGTTCGGGATGCTCCGAGCGATCGAGTGGCCCGGAACTTGCTTGACAGCTGGTGCAAGGCGGTTATACTGGACGGTAGCGTTAGCGTGTTTTTGCGCTAACTTTATATATAGTAATAGCCTGCGCACCTTCTTGAGCCCGGATGACCGGTGCTTGGTAGGGGGGCAGGCGTTAACACGAGAGGACGTGGATACAGCTTGTTCGCCCTGTGATTGGGGCGGTTTACGTCGTTTGTGGTTGTCCTTGCATCTCCGCGTAGCCGGCAGGTCATTACGGCGGGCAGCGTTTTGGAGGGTGCTGGGGCGGTGTGATCGCGATGGTCTGCGGCGCGGCGTCTGGCGGTGAAGGGTGCGGTTACGATGGGTCATTCGAGTACAGTTCGTTTTCGGGCAGGTGTTCGTCTATTGACCTGATGGTGCGCTGACCTTCGTCTGGATGCAGCCTGCAGGGCTTGGCACGGCGATCGCGCGGACGCGAGCGTTGGAACAGGGTTTCTGCGCGGTCCTCACAACGACTACTCCCTCCCGGGGCCTTGACGGTTCCCTATCCCCGTTCTCTGGAATGAGAGTGTTTCGCCACCCCGGCGCGGCGCGTCCAGCGCGTCTTGGTGTCGGCTCGTGCTGAGCGGACCCAGCGAACCGGGGCGGGCGTTTTGAATAGAGTGGCACGGAAGACGGGTAAACATCATGCAAGCGACGCTATTGCTCGGAGTAGACACGGGGGCGTGGCTGGGGGCGGTTATTGGGACGATGGTCGGCGGCGCGGTGCTGCTGGCGATCGTGTTCATCGTCAATCGATCCAGGCGGGCAGCGGTTCAGCGGGCGGCGGAGGTGGTCCTGGAGGAGGCCCGCCGGAACGGAGATGCTGTCGTCCGTAACGCGGAGGTGGAAGCCAAAGCCAAGTACATCGAGCGGCTGGAACAGTTTAACCAGGAGACGGCGGAGACCCGCGCGCAATCCAAGGAGGTGGAGAAGCGCCTCGACAAGCGTGAAGACAATCTCGAACGGAAGCTGGACACGCTCAACGTCAAAGAGCGCAACATCGAGCAGGCTGAGACGAAGCTGGCCGATCGTTCGACGGTCCTGGACACGAAAGAGCAGGAGGTCGATGACACGCTCACGTATCAGCGTGACAAGCTCACCAAGATCTCCGGGATGTCCACCGACGAAGCCAAGCAACTGCTGCTGTCCAACCTGGAGCAGGAGGTGGAGCACGAGGCGGCTACGGTGGTCGATCGGATCCTGACTGAGGCGAAGGACACGGCGGATACGAAGGCCCGCGACGTGATTCTCACGGCCATCCAGCGCTACGCAGCCGAGCACACCTGTGACAACACGGTCTCCACCGTGGATATCCCCTCGGACGACATGAAGGGTCGGGTGATCGGTCGGGAGGGCCGCAACATCCGGGCCTTCGAGAAGGCGACGGGAGTGGACGTGATCGTGGACGACACGCCCGGCGTGGTGGTGGTCAGCGCGTTCGATCCGGTTCGCCGTGAGATTGCCCGTCGATCGCTGGAGCGGTTGATTCAGGACGGTCGCATTCACCCGGCCCGCATTGAGGAGCTGGTGGATGAGACCCGCAAGGAAACCGAGCGGAATATCATCGAGCTGGGCAAGAAGGCGTCGCTCGAAGCCAACGTGGGCGGGCTGCACCGCAAGCAGATCGATCTGCTGGGTCGATTGCGCTACCGGACCAGCTATGGCCAGAACGTTCTGCAGCACAGTATCGAAGTGGCCTACCTCTGTCAGGTCATGGCGGATGAACTCGGCCTGGACGGTCGTCTGGCCCGAAGGTGTGGCTTGCTGCACGACATTGGCAAGGCGGTGGATCACGAGGTCGAGGGTGGGCATCCGCAGATCGGTGCGGACATCTGCAAGCGCTTCAGCGAGCGCCCCGAGGTGCTCAACGCCATCGCCGGCCATCATGGGGACGTTGATCCGACCAGCCCGTTCTGCGTGTTGGTGATGGCGGGCGACGCGATGAGCGCGTCGCGCCCGGGCAGTCGCCGGGAGTCACTCGAGCGGTATATCCAGCGTCTCGAACAGATGGAGGGAATCGCCAAGGCCTGCGGGGGCGTGAAGCAGGCGTATGCGATCCAAGCCGGTCGCGAGCTGCGGGTGATGGTGGACTGCAACCGCGTGGGCGATTCGCAGGCAGCCAAGATTGCCCGTGACATCGCCAAGCGCGTCGAAGAGGAAATCACCTATCCGGGTGAAGTCAAGGTGACCGTGCTCCGCGAACTGCGGGCGGTCGAGGTGGCCCGGTAGGGCGGTGGCGCAGAATGGCTGGGGGACTCGGCGGGGTGGACCCGAGCAGCCCGCGCGCATCCTGGCGGGCGTGCTGTGAGTCGCCCCCGAGGTGATGGAATGCTGTTGAGGTTGCTTTGTGTGGGGGATGTCGTGGGGGCGCCGGGGCGGCGGACGTTGTGTGATGCGCTGCCCGAGCTCACTGCGGAGCGCGAGATTGACTGCGTCATCGCCAACGTGGAAAACGCCGCCAACGGATCGGGGCTGACTCCCGGTCTGTACACCAAGCTAGCCGAGAGTGGCGTACACCTGATGACCATGGGCGACCACGTCTACCGTCGGCGTGAGATCATCCCCACCCTGGAGCGCTCGGATCGGATCGTGCGTCCGGCGAATCTTCCGCTGGGGGCGCCCGGGCGCGAGGTCGCCATCTACGAGACCCGCCGCGGACCGCAGGTGGCGGTGATTGCTCTGCTGGGGCGGATGTACATGAACGTGATCGGTGACGGACCGTACCACGCCGTGGACCGCGTGCTCAGCACTCTGCCCCCGGAGGTGAAGATCGTCGTGGTGGACATGCACGCCGAAGCCACCAGCGAGAAGGTCGCCATGGGCTGGCATCTGGATGGGCGGGTAAGCGTGATGTTCGGCACGCACACTCACGTACCCACCGCCGACGAGGCCGTCCTTCCGCGCGGGACCGGATACATCACTGACGTGGGCATGACCGGGCCGTACGATTCGGTTCTGGGCCGTTCGAAGGAGAGCGTGCTCAGCGCCATGATCAGCATGGTGCCCAAGACGTTCAGTGTAGCTTCGGACGACCCCCGGATGTGTGGGGTCATCGCCGACGTGGAAACCACCACCGGGCACTGCCATTCGATCGAGCGCATCTGCGTGCGCGGCAGCGTTGCCTGACGCCGCCTCCACACTGACGCCGCCTCCACACATTCTGCAGGTCTCTGAGCTGATACCAAGTCCAGGATGACTGTGCCGATCAACGATAGGGGTAGGGAAGACCGGTTTCCCGGTCTCCCCTCCCTCCGAACCGGACGTGCGGTTCTCCCGCATCCGGCTCTCCGGTCGGTGGTTCACCGCCCAACGGGTTGACGGAGCCGCT
>JAAEQG010001374.1 GCA_024231775.1 bacterium | reverse complement strand
GGTTTCGGCCGATCAGCGATCACGCCCATTCCAGGGACGTGAAGATCCTCGTTTGGTTCGAACCGGAACGGGTCACGCCCGACACATGGCTCTACGACAACCATCCAGAATGGCTGCTGAGTTCCAGGTCCCAGATTGAAGATACCACAGCCGGCTTGCTCCCGTGGTCGTCCAGTGACCTGCCCGGGACCGATCCTTGTGTGACGTACAACCCGACATCGCAAACAAAGCGCTTTGCCAACGTTCGTTGGGAACCAGGTCGACTGGCGCTCCACCCCGGGCCGAAGGGCGAGTACAGCGTCGTCCGCTGGACCGCACCGGCGAACGCTGACTACGCCGTGGACGCAACCTTTCTGGCCATCGACACCGAAACGACGACCGACGTGCACGTGCTGCACAACGGCGAGTCAGTATTTTCCGGGGCAATCCGTCTGGACGGGGCAGGGCAGCGGGCGAGCTGCAACGAGAAGCTAACGATGGCGAAGGGCGACACGCTGGATTTCGTCGTCGGCTGGGGAAACGGGGCCTACGTGTGCGACTCGACGGGGCTGGAACTGCGCCTGACAAATGCGGCAGGCAAGGTCTTTGAGGCGGCGAAGGAGTTCACGCCGGAGGAGAATCCGGGCGGCTGTTGGAGCTACGGCCATCTCAAGCCGGACGATTCGCCCCGCGCGACAACTTTCCGTCTTTACGATCGGCACCAGGTGCCGAGGCCAAGCGAGACAAAGCTGCTCAATCTGGGTGACCCGGCTGCCCGACAGTGGCTGACCGAGCACATCGACGGGTTGATCGAGCGAGAAGGCATTGACCTCTATCGGCAGGATTTCAATATCGATCCGCTCTCCTTCTGGCGGGCGGCGGATGCCCCAGACCGCCAAGGGATCACCGAGAATCGTTACGTCTGCGGCTACCTGGCCTATTGGGACGAGTTGCTCCGCCGTCACCCGAACATGCTGATCGATTCGTGTGCCAGCGGTGGACGCCGCAACGACTTGGAAACCATGCGTCGGGCCGTGCCGCTGTGGCGAAGCGACTACGCCTACGAACCGATCGGGCACCAGTGCATGACCTACGGGATCTCCTTATGGCTTCCCTATCACGGCACCGGAACGGTGGCCAGCAGTGCGGCAACCTACTACGGGGGCGGCTTCACACCGGTAGAGCCCTACGCCTTCTGGAGCAACACGGCGCCCAGCCTGGGCTCGGGCATTGATTTCCGTGTGCCCGAGATCGATTACGACGCCCTGCGCACCCTCTACCAGCAATGGCGTGAGCTCAGCACTTTCTACTACGACGACTTCTATCCGCTCACACCGTACACTCAGGATGAAAAGGAGTGGATCGCCTGGCAGTTCAACTCGCCGGAGCGAGGAGCAGGGGCGGTGCAGGCTTTCCGGCGGGGTGAGTGTGCGGACGAGAAGAAGCGGCTCGTGCTCCACGATCTGGATCCGGAGGCGACGTATTCAATCCGTGTGCTGGGCATGGAGGCCACGACGACGGCAACGGGACGGGGGCTCATGAACGAGGGCTTGCCAGTGACGTTACCTGACAGCCCGGCGGCCACAGTCGTTGTGTATCAGCGTCAGTGAGAAAGACAGAACCTC
>JAAEQG010001373.1 GCA_024231775.1 bacterium | reverse complement strand
GTCCACGTCCCCGTCGCCATCCGCGTCCCCCGGAAAATCACTCGTCGCCGAGAATCGGTCCACCCGCGCTCCGTGGATGTTTGCGTCGTCCCCAAAATACTCGCTGTAACCCACGCCGATGCGACCCCATGGGTGCGTCCCATCGGTCACCTCCGCCAGCGGGCTGTCGTCCACCCGGAACTCCAGCTGTGCTCCGAAACACTCGATCCCCAGCTTCCGCCACGCCGACGTTGGGGCATACACCGGACTCGATTCCAGAAAGTCGGTGAGCACTCCGTCCACCACCACGCCAGCACGGATCCGTCCCGTGTTCGAGTCGTAGGTCAGGCTGTAGCAGTTGCCCCCACCGAGATCCGGACGATCGAAGTTCGCGTTCCCGTCGTCGCGGACGAAGATGCCCGCCCGCTCGAAACCGTCGCCCGCCACCCCCGGACGGTACTCACAGTAGACCCACGCCTCCACCGCGTAGTTCGCGTCGCCCGGCGCCCCCACCGACGCCGTCTCGTACTCGCCGTTGGAGTTTAGCAGTTCGAGCACGTACCCGTCACCGTCCGGCGCCGAGGGACTGAACGCTTTGACGGGATTGAAACCGAACTTCTCGTCCCACGACAGAACCCGCCCGCTGCTGCCAAACTCCTCCGTCAGGGGAAACTCCGTGGTCGCGTCTCGATCGACGAGCAGTAGTGCGTTGGGGAGGGCCCGCTGCGTACCAGTGCACGGGGTCGTCGCCCCGTCCGACGGGCAGTTGGCCACGCTCCCGTTGACCACCATCGTCGTCGATCCGCCGCCGTCCAAGTTGATAGCGTTCTCGACCTCCAGCACATTGATCAGGAAGTCCTGCATTTCGGCTACGCTCGCACCCACGGCGTAGCCGGTCTGGCGTCCGTCAAAGGTGACGAACCAGTGCTTCGCCCCGCTCCAGGCAATCACCGTACGGGGATGGCGTTCAGGTCCGCCGCCATGATAGGGCACGCCGTCCTTGACCATCCACGCGTTGCCCGTGCAGAGGGCCTGGAGGTTTACCAGGTCGAGCGGCGTCATCTCGAAGCGTACGGAGACCAAGTCACCCACAACAGCATGAGCCAGCAGCGTGCTCTCCGCACCGGGGCAGGCAGCCAGAACAAACCCATCGGTCGGGATGCTGTTGTTCAGCGACGCGGATCCGGTGTGTACCGCAGTGATCGTGCCGACCAGCTCCTTGTTCGGGCGCAGGGGATAGTTGACGCCTTCGACGATGATCTCCACGCCCTGACTGGTAGATTTGGTGGACGAGTCCCAGTCCGGCGTATAGAGATTGATCGCGCTGGCGGTGCAGGGGTAGTCGAGGATGTTGATCTGTACTTCGGCGTCGTCGGCAAACCGCGCCACCATGTTCGCGGCGGTCAGATCCGAAGCCGCCCAACCGGCGCCCGACTGCTGGAGCATGTAGGTCTGCTGGTCCCACCAGGCGTCGTCGCGCGAGCTGACCAGGTTTCCGGTGGTCCCCAACATGCCCAGGATGCCCAGGCCTGCTTCGAAGTAGGAGCAGTTGACCGCCCCTACGATCTCGTGCCCGGTGGAGTCGTAATGGCTGGCTATTTGGGTGACCGTCTCCTTGGCGCTGTAGTTGCGTTTGCCTTGGGAGAAGCCCATCTCGATCGTGTACCGGGGATCCGTAAGGTCGAATTCCAGCACGTGGTTTACCTGGGGCGTGGCGAGTGTGTAGGTGGAGTGGTAGACGCCGGGAGCCACCTCTTCGGTGACCGGTGGCGGTGGCGGTTCTTCGTCATCGCCAAAGCGTACGGCATCAGCGATCACCACGTCGCCGCCGGAGCTGCCGCTGGCATCCAGGGTGATGGAGTTGTCGCCGGCGTTGAAGGTGAAGGTCCCCAGTGACTCGAAAGTGTAGCCGGCTCCGGTCTGATTGATGAATACGGTGTGCGGGCCGTCAGCCGCGGCGATAATGTACTTGGCGGAGGTTGCGCGATTGGATCCCGGGGTGTACCAAACGAATACTTCGTAGTCGCCTGCTTCTGAGAGGTTCCCAGTCCATGTGGCGGTGTGACTCCCGCCTGCGCTCGCGAAGCGATAGGTGCCGCCGTCGTATCCGGCGGAACCGCTGGTCGTCCAGCCGCCGGTCTCGGTGTAGGCTGGAGCGCCGTCGTCGTTGTCCACAATTACCGCCGCCGCAGACACCGCCGCCATGATATTGAAAGCGAGCATCGTGCTGCAAAGTCCAACGTGTACGATCATGATCCAACCTCCGATCGAGAACGCCCCCAAGCGCACCTGCGGCGCCGTCCTTCAGTATGACGCAGCCAAGAGGGAATCGGATGACGAAAATCTCACGCCCACAACGGGCTTTTTGCTTCATGCCTCGGTTTGCGGTGTCCTGGGGAACTCAACGCTCCGGGAAGAGTGCGGAATGGACGGCGCGTACGACGGTCTGCCCCGTCCCCGACCCTTGGCGGGTGCGCTGAGGATGGGCATCCAGCGACGGGAGGGCGCCAGGCTGATGCTTCTGCGGGTTGCTTCTGACGCCGTGGCGTGCCATGCTCCAGAGGTGGTCCACCCCGCCAGTGGTTGGGGGGGCATCCGGGCTGGTTTCCGGCGGAGTGATGGTCGATGCGCGGTGGCGGTGCGGTTCCGTTGGGTTTGACGGTGGGGGTGCTGTCGATATCGACGGCGGCGGTGCTGATCAAGCTGTGTGAGGATGCCCCCCCGATGATCATTGCGGCGTGGCGCTTGGCCATCGCGACGCTGGTGCTGGTTCCGTTGGCGGGTGGGATTCGAGGCCGACGGTTGTTCGAGCTCACCCGGAGTCAGGCACCGTACCTGCTTCTGGCTGGTGTCTTTCTTGGGGCTCATTTCTTCCTGTGGATCACCTCGTTGAAGCACACGTCGGTACTGAGCTCGGTGGTGATCGTGACCACGAATCCGATCTTCATCGGGATAGGATCGTTCTTTCTGTTTGGCGAGCGACCGTCCGGTAGGTTGATTGCGGCCATCGGGATAGCGCTGGTCGGTGGGGTGTTGATCGCCCTGTCCGACGCGGGGGCTGGGGCCGGTTCGTTGAGGGGGGATCTGCTGGCGCTTGGTGGTGCGGTGATGGCGTCGTGCTACTTCCTGGTCAGCCGAAAGGTGCGGCAGGAGGTTCATATTCTCTCGTACATCACTCCGGTGTACGGGGTGGCGGCGGTCGTGCTGGTGATCGGTGCGGTGATCAGCGGGGAGCGGTTCACGGGCTACCAGGGTTCGACATACGTCTATTTGGTGCTGCTGGCGATTGGGCCACAGTTGCTGGGGCATGGGACGTTGGCGTGGGCTTTGCGCTATGTGAGTGCCACGACCGTGGCGGTCTTCGTCCTGGGTGAGCCGATTGGCTCTAGCGTGCTGGCGTACATGGTGCTCGAGGAGTCGGTGACCCCTCTTCAGGTGGCTGGGGGGGGGCTGATTCTGGCGGGCATCTTCCTGGCGTCGCGGGATCCGGATACGCAGCAGGCTGCCGGGTGATGGTGGGAGGGGGCGCTCCACCTGTTCAGGGCTGTCGGTCTTGTCTGTCGCGTCGCCCCTTGCGGGTGGCGAATCCGCACTTCTCGTCACCCACAAGGGGTGACGCTACATTCATGACGGCTACGGGCGAGTGAACCGACAGCCCGTTCAGCCTGGGGACGTAGGAGACGCGGCAGCGCCAGATTTTGGAGGGTGGGATCTCCCCTTGCTCCGATTATGGAGCCTCGCGGGATTGGGTCTTGCGGGGATCGAGGATCCCGTGGAGACTCGATGCAGGTTCGGTGCGGGATTGGTCGCTAATACGATTGGAGAGGGTGGCGAAACGAGGGACAACGATGGACGTACTCGACCTCACCCGATGCGCCGACGCGAAGATCGTGACCTTGGCGGCGGATGGGATCGGCGATCTGCCCATCAAGGTCGGGGGCGAGGGCCTCGCTGCGGGCAAGAGTGATCTCACGCGATTGTGCTCGGGCGGTGTGGCTGCGAGGAGTACCTGATATGCACAAGCTGAAACGGCGTCCGTTCGTCCTGCTCATCCGGGATGGGTGGGGCCAAAACCCAGACCCTTCCCAGAACAAGTACAACGCGATTCACTGCGCACGTACGCCGGTTGATGAGTGGTTGACCGGGGAGTATCCCAACATGCTGATCCGTACGAGCGGCGAGGCGGTGGGACTTCCTGATGGGGTCATGGGAAACAGCGAAGTCGGCCACCAGAACATCGGCGCAGGCCGCCTCATTGACCAGGAGATGGTGCGGATCAGCAAATCGATTCGCGACGAGTCTCTCTTCTCGAACGAGGTCCTGGTAGGCGCCTACGCGCACGCGCGGGAGACCGGCGGCGCCGTCCATTTGATGGGCTTGTGTTCTGACGCGGGCGTCCACAGCATCCTCGAGCATCTCTACGGCGTGCTGGAGGCTTCGAACCGAGTCGGCTTCGACCCCGGGCGCGTCTTCCTGCACATGTTCAGCGATGGCCGTGATTCACCGCCCTACAGTGGTATCGACTATCTTCGCGAGATCGAGGCAAAGATGGGCGACCTCGGGGTCGGTCGCGTGGCGTCGGTGTGCGGTCGCTACTATGCGATGGATCGCAACAACTGCTGGGACCGCGTCGAGTTGGCGTATCGGATGCTGACGGAAGGCGAGGGGCATCGCGCCGATAGTGCTGCGGTTGCTTTTCAGCGCTACTACGACAACCCCACCAGTGCGGAACAGTCCGGCGACGAGTTCATCGAACCAACGCTCGTTTGTCCGGAAGGCAGCACCCCGAGAACGGTGACCGACGGCGATAGTATCATCTTCCTCAATTTCCGGGGTGACCGACCGCGTGAACTCACCAAGGCGTTCACCTTCGAGGATTTTCCATTCGTGGAGCACGGGGAGGATTCCCCGCTCGGATTCCGCCGGCAGAAGAGACCAGACGTCTACTATGCCACGATGACAGCTTACGAGGAGGGTCTGCCGGTTCGGGTGATATTCCCGAGGCGCGGCAGGGTGGTGGACGGTCTTGGCGAGTACGTGAGTCGGCTGGGGCTGCGGCAGCTTCGTTGTGCCGAAACCGAGAAGTTCGCCCACGTCACCTTCTTCTTCAATGATTGTGATGAACAGTTCGAAGGTGAGCAACGGGTGCTTATTCCCTCACCGCGCGATGTGGCGACCTACGATCAGAAGCCGGAGATGGCTGCCCGGGAGGTGACCGCCGCGGTCCTCGAGGAGCTGGCGGCGGATCGGCATGACGTCATCATCATGAATTATGCCAACTGCGATATGGTCGGGCACAGTGGCGACCTCGCGGCGACGGTGGCTGCGGTCGAGGCGGTTGATGATGCGGTAGGCACCGTCGCCCGTGCGGTTCTGGGCGCGGGCGGGCAGCTCATCGTGACGGCGGATCATGGCAATTGCGAGCAGATGATTGATCCGTCTACGGGCGGTGCGCAGCGTGCGCATACGACGTTCGACGTCCCGCTGATTGTGGTTGACGATACCCTGCGCGGAGAGCGCCTCCGGGGAGACGGGATCCTGGCGGACGTGGCGCCAACAGCCCTGCGGATGATGCAGCTCGAGCAGCCGTCAGCCATGTCCGGGAAGTCCCTCCTTCTGTCGGACGCGCCTCGAGTCCAGCGCGGGAGGCGGAATCTAACCGTCGCCGAGTGAGGCGGTTCGAGTAGCGTTCTCCGCAGGTGATCCGCTCCCTCACCACCGCAGTTTGGACTCGGAAACAGCTTATCAACTCTGGATCGCCACCCTGGGCAGAGACCCTATCGGTCGTTCGCACGGGCTTTTGCGTGGTCTGGTCCTTCACCGCGTCCCCGCGGGCCGGAGGACACGCTCAGCGGTTGATGTTGCCGGGATGTGGGGCTACGTCTCGGGGCAGTGGCGGGCGTGGTGGACCCTGCCCCGTGCCAGGGCGGAGGATGATATCGTCCCCCGGTCCGGTGGCGGGCGTACCGTATGCCTCGCCTTGACAAGACTTTGGGTTATTCCAAGAATAGCCGTGGCTGCTCCGAGCTGCGGAGAAGGCTGCCGGCGGAAAGGTCGGCTCCCTGGCGCACGGGCCGACCGTGTGTCGCGCAGCGCAGCGTTGGGGCGGTCTCAGGGCGGGTTGGCTGACGTTGGTCGGCGGGTCCGTCGAGCGCTACGGGCGCGCGTTGCGACAGACGCCGCCTTTCCAGTATCCCGAGCGAGGTCAAGGTTGCCATGAGCACCACGAACCGGGTGAAGCGGTCAGGGATTGCAGGCGTTGCGGTGTTGGGATTCCTGGCGATGAGCATATGTCTTGCCGTGGAGTCTCCGGCCGCCAGCCGGGTGTACCATTCTGGCGAGCGGGTCCTGGCGCTCGAACGCTCCGAAACCGAGCTGGCGCTGGAGCTGTACGGCGGTGACACCGCGGTGGCTGCGGATGCTCGGTTCAGGATGCTCGGGGCTGGAACGGTAATGCCGCTGTCCTGGGGACCGGAAGATGGACGTTTTGCGCTCTTGCGGGTGGCGGATGCTGACGCAGCGACGCGAAGGCTGGCGGAGACCAAGGGGTTGGTGAGGTCGGTTCGGCGTGTGTATCGGTTCGAGGGTCAGGAGCACGCTCACCTCGGTACGGGGCGTCTGGTGGTGCGGATGGCGGACCCGACTTCGGCGATGGAAGCCGAGAGTCTGGTGGCGGCCTATGGCGCACGGGTGGTGCGTGCCGTGGAAGGTCTTGAGCGAACGTATCTGGTCGAGCCGATCGCCGCCGCCGGTGATGAGGTGGAATTGGCCGACCGGATGCACCGTGATGCACGTACGGACTACGCGCACCCCGACCTGATTGCGCCGGTGTTCCTGGCGCAAGTTCAGGACGAGGAAGACGAGTTTGCGATCATCCTGGGGGTCGAGAACATCGATCCACTAGCCAGCCTCCAGTGGCATCTGCGCAACACCGGCCAGGAAGGCGGTGTGATCGGGGCGGACATCAACATCGAGGATGCGTTCATGATGTTCCAGTTCGGGGCTGGCGTCGTGGTGGGGATGTTGGATGACGCGTGCGACGTTGCTCATGAAGATCTCCTGCCCAATTACATCAACGTGAGTCACGATGCGACTACCGGCAGCACCTCTCCGACTGAGGCGAATCCGCAGGCGGCGAAGGAGCGGCATGGAACGGCGATGATGGGTCTGATATGTGCTCCGATCAACGAGAAGGGCATTATCGGGGTGGCGCCCAGCGCGCGATTCACCGCATCGCGTGGAGCGGATGAAGGGCTTAGCAGTTCGGAGGTCGCGGGGGCGCTGTCGTTCGCGCAGGATCGCGACGTGGATGTTCACTGCAACAGTTGGGCTTACGAACCGGGGAGCCCGATCAGCGGGACGGTGCGCAACGCGGTGGACGACGCGTTTGTTAGCGGGCGGGACGGCTTGGGAATGGTCGTGGTGTTTCCCACGGGGAATGATGGCGAACGCCTGGATGCGGATGATGGGCTTGCGGGCTTGGTCAACGATACGTCGCAGAAAATGGTCATCGGTGCGGGAGCCTGCAACGCCAACGAACGGGTAGCGTCCTACAGCAACTACGGGGTCGGGATCGTGGACGTGCTGGCTCCGAGCGGGGAAGCGTCTCTTCCGCAGATTGTGACCACGGACAATCGGGACGACGCGGGTTTCGACCCCGGTTACAACGACGGGGGGTTCGACGATTTCGGCCAGGAGAACCTGGTGGACTCGGACTACACCCAGGGGGATAGTTTCTCATCGTCGAGCGATCCAGTGTCCGCGGCGGATTTCTTTGGGACGTCGGCGGCATGTGCCCAGGTTTCGGGCGTGGCTGCGTTGGTGCTGGGGGCCGCGAGCGGACCGGGGCTGAACGCGACACAGGTGCGGTCGATCCTGGTGCATACCGCGGACCGCATTCCGTTGGCCAGTCCGGAGGAGGGGGAGTACAACGTCATCACCGGGCGGAGTCTGCAATACGGTTACGGTCGGGTGAACGCCGGCGAGGCGGTGCTGGCTGCCCGGTTGGTCACCGGGAACAGTTCTTTTACCTGGCCGGAGCCGGTGATCAACCCGCTGATAACGGATGGTGACGGTACGAAGGTGCTGTCCTGGGAGGCCAACGACGATCTGCGCCAGATGGACGGGGTGGAAGAACCCATCGGGGACGAAACCATCGAGGTGTTGGTTGTGCAGCGTGTCGGGCTGGATTTCGAGTGGGTGCCCGAGGACGCTCAGGTGTACATGGCGGGGCAGTTGGTTGACTACGCCCAGAATGTGACTGTTGCCCAGATCGGTGACAACACGTCGTATGAGTTCAGCGACGCCCTGGGCGTCGTATACTTCGGCGTCTTCGCCCGCAACGAGGCGGGACGTTACTCGTTCGGGGTCTCGATCGATTCCGAGGGGAACGTGGTCGAGGTCGGGCGTAGCCAGAACACCGGAGTGGTGGATGACAACACCAATGACAACACCGGCCCTCCGCCGTCCAACCCGCCCACGGTCGTGATCGAGGTTTCGCCGTTGTCCGGCACGTCACCCCTCAAAGTGGCTTTCAGTGGAAACGCCCCGGTGTCAGATGCACCGATCGAGTCGTTCTCGTGGGATTTTGGCGACGGGAGTGCGCCGGTCAACCAGGCGGTGACGGAGCATACCTACACCAACGAGGGCGACACCACCCAGACATACACGGCGACCCTCACCGCGACGGACACCGATGGGCGGGTGGGCCGTCAGGCGATTGGCATCTCCGTATCGCCGGAGGAAGGCGTTGTGGAGGACCCGAGCACGGGTACGATCCGGGTGGTGATCAAGCTCGCGGGCGAGGACGCGGACATCGGTAACTACGGCGAGGTTGGCGAGCGGGTCGAGTTGAGTGTCGACACGGATCGTCTGGTGGGTACGCCGCAGCGGATCCTCTGGGATTTGGGGGATGGAACGCTGGCTACGAGCTTCATGGTATCGCACGTGTATCAGATCGCGGGGACACTTCCGATCTCGGCCACGGTGACCGCGAGTACGTCATCCGGGATCGAGCATGCTGTCATCGGATCGCGCCTGTTCACCGTGCTGGATACCGGGAACGGTAACGAGAACGAAAACGCCAACGAGAACGAATCCCCGCAGGTCGGGGGTGTAGGCTCGGGGGTCTCCTGCGGCGTGGGGATGCTGATGCCCATGCTGGCGACGGTGGGCCTCGTCGCGCTGCGCCGGTTGCGCTTCTGCCCGCGCTGATTATCGATAATGGGGGAGGGCAAGGGTATCGGTTCCTTGCCCGGTTGCACACCGTGAGGAGGCGTGCCATCATGGCCCGCCATGAACACGACTGACCCATCCAAACCTGCACTGATCGGTGCTGAACAGGCGGATGCGCTGCGCGCCGGGCTCGAACGCAGCGTGTCCGGCGACGTATACTTCGACAATCTGCACCGTACGCTCTACTCGACGGACGCGAGCATCTACGAAATCCTACCGGTGGGCGTTGTGTGCCCGAGGTCCATCGGTGACGTGGTGGAGATCGTCCGGGCGTGCCGAGAGCAGGGTGTGCCGATTGTGCCGCGGGGAGCGGGCACGGGGCTGACCGGTGGAGCGGTGGGGGCTGGATTGCAGATTGACTTCGGACGTTACATGCGCTCGGTGAGCGACCTGGACCTGGAAGCCCGTACGGTGCGGGTGCAGCCGGGGGTGGTGCTCGACGAGCTGAATAGTGGGCTGGCGGCGCACGGACTGCAGTTCGCCCCGGACGTAGCCACCTCGAGCCGGGCGACCCTGGGGGGGATGATCAGCAACAACTCGTGCGGGGCGCATTCCGTCATCCACGGGCGCACCATCGACCATATCGCCCACCTGACCGTGGTGCTCGCAGACGGCAGCGTGGTGACCTGGGGCGGGGAGGCGCCCACGTCGTCAACGGATCTCCAGCTCCGCGCCCTGGAGGAATTGGATCGGGTGCGGACCGAGTACCGGGCGGAGGTCGAAGAGCGCTTCCCCAAGGTCATGCGCAAGAGTGGCGGCTATCCGCTGGAGCGTCTGTGCGCGCAGGATGGTCCGCTGGATCCGATGCCGATTCTGTGCGGGGCGGAGGGCACGCTGGGCCTGGTGGTGGAGGCGGTGCTCGAGCTGGTTCCGCTGCCCGCCGCCAAGGGCGTGCTCGCGGTGCACTTCAACACCACCGGGACGATCTTCGACTCGCTTACCGCCACGCCGCTGATCCTGGAACATCAACCGGCGGCGGTGGAGCTTATCGACAAGATGATCCTCGACGCCGCCTTCAGCAAGCCGGCTTTGCAGCGACACCGTCACCTGATCCCGGGCGACCCGGACGCGGTGCTGATCGTGGAGTTCTACGACGAGACAGCCGAGGCCGTGGCGGAGAGCGTGGATCGCCTGGAAGGTGCTCTGCGGGCGGCGGGGCTGGGGTATGACTATACGCGGGCAACTTCTGCGGAGGATCAGGCGGTCATCTGGGACATCCGCAAGAGCGGGTTAGGCCTGCTCATGTCCAAGCCGGGTGACGATCAACCGTACGCGTTCATCGAAGACGCGTCGGTCGATCCGCAGCACCTTCGGGAATACATCGAGCGTCTGGCGAAGATCCTCGACGACGAGGGTATCGAGGAGGTGGGGTACTACGCCCACGCCAGCGTCGGAGAGCTGCACGTCCGTCCGGTGCTAAACCTGAAGAAGAGCGAAGACATCGCCCGCATGTATCGCATCGCCGACGCGGTAAGCTCGCTGGTGTTGGAGTATGGCGGGTCGATGACCGGGGAGCACGGCGACGGCATCGTGCGCAGCGGCTGGATCGAGAAGATCTACGGTCCGAAGTTATGCGAAGCCTTTCGACGGGTGAAACGGGCGTTTGACCCGGATAACCTGATGAATCCGGGCAAGATCGTGGATCCCTGGTCGATGACCGAGCACCTGCGCTTCGGTGCGGAGTTCGAGGCGGCGGAGGTGAAGACCACGCTGGACTTCTCGACCCACGGCGGGATGGCTGGGTTGGCGGGCATGTGTACGGGCGTGGGCCAGTGTCGCCAGCGGCTAGTGGGGACGATGTGCCCATCGTTCGCGGCGACCGGAGATGAGCAACACTCGACCCGGGCCCGAGCCAATGCCCTGCGGGTGGCCCTGTCCAATCGCGGTTTGTTGGACGGGTTGGACGATTCGGCGCTCGAGGAAGTGATGGACCTGTGCCTGGCGTGCAAAGCGTGCGCCAGTGAGTGCCCCACGGGCACGGACATCGCCAAGCTGAAGTATGAGTGGCTGTCGCAGAAGAACCTGCGCCACGGCGTGCCTCGGCACAACCGTCTGGTGGCGGAGTCGCCGAAGCTGGCGGTGTGGGGCAGCCGCTTCGCTCCGCTGAGCAACTGGGTTGCGCAGAACCGCCTGACCCGCTGGGTCATGGAGCGCTGCTTCGGCTTCGACCGGCGCATCGCCCCGCCGACGTACGTACACTTCACTTTTCGACATTGGATGCGCCGACACCGCAGGACGGCCGCCGATCGTCCGCCGCCAACCCGCGGGCCGGTGCTCTATCACGTGGACACCTGGACCAACTACTGCGAGCCGGACGTGGGCATCGCCGCGGTGCGATTGTTCGAGGCTGCCGGGTATCAGGTGCTAACGCCGGTGCTGCAATGCTGCGGTCGCCCGGCGATAGGCAAGGGGCTGCTCACCGAAGTAGCCCTCGCCGCCAGAATGAACATCGACACCCTGGCTTCGCACATCGACCGCAGCACGCCGATGGTCGGGACGGAACCGAGTTGCATCCTCACTTTCGTGGACGAGTATCCGCAGTTCGTGCGCACGGATGACGCCCGGGCACTGGCGAGAAACTGCTACACCTTCGAGTCGTTCCTGGCGAAGCTGCTGCGCGAGGACCCCGAAGCCTTGCGCTTCCGCACACCGGACGCGCCATTGCTCTACCACGGACATTGTCACCAGAAATCGCTGGTGACGACCACGGATGCGAACGAGCTACTACGCTTCGTCTACGGCGATCAGGCTAAGGAGATCGACAGCGGGTGCTGCGGTATGGCCGGGGCGTTCGGCTACGAGGTCGGTCACTACGAGGTAGCCAAGGCGGTGGGTGAGCAGCGCCTCTTCGAGGCGGTCCGCAATCGCGGAGACGCCGAGATTGCGGTCTCGGGCTTCAGCTGCCGCCATCAGATCCAACACCATTGCGGCGTCAAAGCGCGGCACCTGGTCGAGTATCTCGTCGACTTGCTGGAGTAGCGGATTGGCTTTCACCGCGCAGGGACCGCTCCCTTTCTGTGTTGACTCGTCTGAATCGACACGTTTGTACGGCGTATCACATCGTGTTACCCTGCGGTTTGACTCCCAACAAAGGGGCATGCACGATGATCAACTGGTTCTTCTTCCCCAAGTCCAGCGAACCCGCACCCTTGGTGAAGCGCGTTGTCGCGTCGTTCGAGTCAGTTGCAGACGACATCGATTCCGAGCAGGAAGGCCTAAAGAGCAACGAAGTTCTTCAGAGAGTCTGCCCGCACTTGGAGAAGGTGGGTTTCCAAGTTGAGACGGGGAAGAAAGCTCTGCAGAGAATACTGGTTCCCGTATTGTTTGGCCAGAACGGCGAACCGGAGAAGACGTTTGAGGCCGACGCATATCACGATAAGGAAGGCTTTGTTGTCGAGGTGGAAGCGGGCCGTGCTGTCGCCAACAATCAGTTTCTGAAGGACTTGTTTCAAGCATGCATGATGCAGGACGTGCGCTATTTGGCGATTGCCGTGCGGAACAGATATCGTGGTAGCAAGGACTTCGAAAGTGTTGCCCGATTCTTCGAGACTCTCTACGCGAGCAATCGTCTTGCCTTGCCTCTGGAAGGCGTGCTGATTCTCGGCTACTGACGCTTCTGCAGGCGCGTGCCTACACTCACGGAAAGAAAAGGGACAGCAGGCATAAGGGGAGGCATAAAGGGGGCATTCTGAATATTGTTCGGTGTGCCAGTTGCGTTGTTTCTGGCCGATGGGCAGGGAAGGCTAGATGGCCGATGTAGTAGCGGGGCAACGCGTTGGTGAACCGCGCGGTCAGAAAGAGCTGCGTTCCCGTTGCGATCACCGATCAGGCGTAGGAAAGCCGCATAGTCTTGGTCCTTGCGAAGGACGACGCCCCCCCCGTCTCCACGATTGATCGCGCGGTAACAGACCCCGCAGACCGAAGCTCTCGCCGCCCTGGGCATGGCCCCAGCCCAACCCCCAACCGAGCTCGACGCAACAAAAAAGTAGAATGTCCCCTTTCCGCCCCCGGTGGAGATGCCCAAGCCATGCTCGGCTACGTCCGCGGCCATTGGGGCATCGATAACAAACTGCACTGGTCGCTGGATATGGCCTTTCGGGAGGACGCCCTGCGGAATCGGGTGGGCCACTCGGCTGAAGACTTCTCCCGCATCCGTCGTCTGGCCCTGAACCTGCTGCGACAGGACAAGAGCTGCAAAGCCGGCATCGAAGGAAAACGGCTCAAAGCCTGCCTGGGACTGGAAGAGGACTACCTGCTCGGGCTCCTGGCGAGGGCAGTCTAGGTACGATTGCCCTGGGCGATACACAGCCTGGACGCAACGCCGCTCGGACTGTACAATCCGCGTCAACGTGGAGGCATTACACTTGACCGCCAGACGACGCACATGATCCGATGCAGGCGCTGCCCTGGTTCAGGGCAGGACGAGCTCTGGCAACTGTCTGGGCATCCGTCTGCAGCGTGCGCGCTGACGCACGTACGCTTCCCTGCCGGTTCTGCGACTTCCGACAACAAACAAGAATCGACCGCCCCCCCCCACAGCGGGAAGGAGTTCTTGCGCTATGGGCGACATGAGAGGGTTCTTTGCTTCGCGCGCCGGGATCATCATCGTTGGCCTTGCCATCGGCGGCGTGGCCGCAACGCTACAGAAGCTCGGCAACCCGGCCAACATGGGCGTTTGCGTTGCGTGCTTCACGCGTGACATCGCGGGGGCATTGGGCCTCCACCGGGCGGGCATCGTGCAGTATCTCCGTCCGGAAATCCCCGCGTTCTGTTTGGGGGCGTTCGTAGCTGCGCTGGTGTTCCGCGAGTTCCGTCCTCGCACGGGGTCGGCACCGGTCGTGCGGTTCATCCTCGGCATGTTTGCGATGATCGGGGCGTTGGTATTCCTCGGTTGCCCCTGGCGGATGATGCTGCGGCTGGCTGGCGGCGACTGGAACGCGATCCTCGGCCTTGCTGGACTGATTGTGGGCATTACGGGAGGCGTGCAACTGCTGAAAGTGGGCTTCAGTCTCGGCCGGTCCTATCCGGCAAAGCGCGTTGTGGGCCTGTCCATGCCGTTCATGATGCTCGTCCTCCTGTTGCTCGCGATTCTCTACCCACAGTTCGGCGAGGCAGGCAAAGCGGCCCTCTTTCGCAGCGCCAAGGGACCAGGCGCAGCCGCGGCTTCCGTTGCGCTTTCGATCATCTGCGGCTTGGTGATCGGGTTCCTCGCGCAGCGCACGCGGTTCTGTACTGTCGGCGGCCTGCGCGACGCGATTCTCATGCGAGACCTTCACTTGCTCACAGGTGTGGCGGCGTTTCTGGCGGCTGCATTCGTCTTGAATCTGCTTTTTGGCCAATTCCACGCTGGCTTCACGCTGGGCACAACCGACACGGGCGACGCCATCAACCAGCCGGCAGCACACACTAACGGATTGTTGAACTTCGGCGGGATGGTGTTGGCCGGGTCGTGCTTCACTTTGGCGGGTGGCTGCCCGGGACGCCAAGTGTTCTTGGCAGGCGAAGGGGACGGGGACGCGGCCGTATTCGTTCTCGGCATGCTCGTCGGTGCGGCCGTATCCCACAACTTCTCGATGGTGGCCACGCAGCCAACCGCGCCCTTTGTCGTCGTCATTGGCTTGGTGGTCGTTTGCGCAATCGGATTGCTCAGCCGAGAACGATTCGCACAGTGAGGTGACAGTATGGCAGAACGCGTTGATGCACGAGGGCTCTCCTGCCCCCAGCCAGTAATGCTGACAAGGCGTGCGCTTGAGGCGGCCGGCAGCGGCGAAGTCGTCGTCGCACTGGACACGATAACACACGTGCAGAACTGCACGCGAGCGGCGGAGAAGCTTGGCTGGCAAGCGCGCTGCGGAATAGAGGCCGATGCCTACGAGCTCACGCTGACAAGGAGTCCGAGCGGACCTGGCCAAGCATGATCTACTTCGACAACGCCGCAACATCCTGGCCCAAGCCGGACGCTGTGATCGACGCGATGCTAGGGTACGCACGCGACATCGGTGCCAATCCGGGGCGCAGCGGACACCGATTGGCTGTCGAAGCCGAGCGCGTACGCCTTGACGCGCGGGAGGCCGTCGCCCGGTTGTTCGGCATGGCCGACCCGATGCGCGTGATCTTCACGTTGAATGCCACGGAGGCGCTGAACCTCGTCATACGGGGGTTGCTCCCACGCGGCTCCCACGTGGTGACGACGTCGATGGAGCACAATTCCGTGATGCGGCCACTGCGCGCGGCGGAGGAGCGCGGTGTGGCTGTCAGCCTGGCGCATTGTCGTCCGGATGGCACGTTGGAGCCCGAGACCGTTGAGGAACTCGTCCGAAGAAACACGCGACTGATCGTCGTGACTCACGCGTCGAACGTCTGCGGGACGGTTCTTCCTGTCCGCGACGTTGGCGCGATCGCTCGCAAGTACGGCATCCCGTTGTTGGCTGACGCGGCTCAGACCGCTGGCTGTTGGCCTATCGATCTTGATGGAGACAACATCGACCTGCTTGCCTTCACCGGCCACAAGGCGCTCCTCGGGCCGACCGGTACGGGCGGCCTGGCCGTCAACGCCGGTTTCGACGTCTCGCTCCTCCCGGCGTTCACGCGCGGCGGCACGGGCAGCCTATCGGAAGAGGAGACCCACCCCGACTTTCTTCCAGACCGGTACGAAGCCGGGACGCCCAACGCGATCGGCCTCGCCGGATTGGCTGCGGCGGTGCGTCACATCCTTGCTCGTGGGGTGCAGCAGGTCCGTGATCAGGAATGCTGCTTGACGGAGCGCCTGACGGAGGGCCTACGCGGCATCACAGGCGTGCGCCTCATCGGGACCGGTGAAGCACACAGGCAGACGTCGGTCGTCTCATTCACCGTGGAAGACTGCGCGTGCTCCGAACTCGCGCAAGCTCTCGACGAACGGTTCGCCATACTGAGTCGCCCCGGTCTGCACTGTGCACCGCGAGCGCACCGAACACTGGGCACGTTTCCCGAGGGCACCGTTCGCTTCTCGCTCGGGCTATTCAACACACAGGCCGAGATTGACCAGGCAATTGACGCCGTCGCGACGCTCGCGAAGGCCAAACGCGATGGCTGACTTCGCTGTCATCCTGGTCCACAGCACAAGCCACGCGGTGCATGGCGAACGCGTGCTGACCCGAGCGGGGGTGGCAGCCAAGCTGGTCCCCACCCCGCGACACCTGAGCAGCGACTGCGGTTCCGCGATCCGAGTCGCTGCCTCGACAGTGAACGCTGCCGAGAAGGCACTTCAAGAAGCCGGTGTGTCGATCGATCGCATCGAGAAGCTGGAAAGGTAGGACCGCGCCGCACAGGTCCACCAGCGCACGAGCCGGAGTTCGCGCGCGGCACGGTGGAACGTAACTTCTCCGCGTCGCCGCACGCGCGCAGGTCCACGAGCGCTGTTCCAGAATGGGAGAAGAAGAAGGGGGGAAAAAAGGGGACATTCTACTTTTTCTCTCGCTTCTTGGGTCGCCCGCGGGGACGCAAGCTCGATTCAACCCCGAGCCTCTTGGCTGTCCGGACCTGCCAAGCCGCCCCGCCCAACGGTGCGCCGCGGTTGACACTGGTGCGGAGTTCCTCGAGACGGGCATCGCCGAGCGACCTGTTGACCGCCGCCAACCAACTTCGAGGCCGATCAACCGGCCCCCGATGCAAAAAGCCCGACGGCTGTTTGGCCCGCTGAACGGCCAGACTCGACCAAGGCCAGTCCTCCGCCCGGTCGACCAGATTCGCACGCAAGGCGTTGGCTTCGACGTAGCGCATCACGGTCAGCAAGTGCTCGTCCTTCTGGATGGGAAAGGCTTTGAACCGACCCTGCCAGACGTGTCCGCTCGATCGATAGTGGGCATGGTAGCGGCGGACATGTGCGGTCATCAGCCATTGCATCCACCGGCTCAGGTCGCCGTCGCCCACGGGCCAGAGCGTGAGATGGAAGTGATTGGGCATCAGGCAAAACGCCAGCACCCGCATGGGCACCCGTTCGCAGGCTTGTTCGATCAAGCGGAGGAAAGCCGCATAGTCTTGGTCCTTGCGAAAGACGACTGCCCCCGCATTCCCGCGATTGATCGCGTGGTAGCAGATCCCGCCGACCGAAGCTCTCGCCGTCCTGGGCATAGCCCAGCTTAACCCCCAACCGAACTCGACGCAATAAAAAAGTAGAATGTCCCCTTTTCTTCTCAGAATGTCCCCTTTTCTTCTCTTTTCTTCTCCGTGTGGAATAGCAGCACGACCTTGCGCTATCTCGTTCTATCTTGTCCCACCCGGATCATCCATGCTGCGATGACGGGGCGGATACGAGAGACCCAGCGCGCCAGGCTTCGGACAGGTGGTCATGAGGACGCTCCCTTTGCCTGCTCCGCCGTAAACCACACAATATCAAACACTTACATCGCCCTTGGCGTGCCTGCGCACACCGCCTACACTGGCCAGTGCCACCCCCAACCAGGGATCGGGCAGGGATCGAGGAGGTGGCAGGAATCGGATCACGGATACACCCGTGGCAATGAGCGGTGGAAGGGCAAGAGCAAGCGGACGGTGGAACAACGGCGAGGCGACAAGGCGGATCGGCTGTTCGAGAAGCTGGTGAAAGGGACGGAGTTCGAGCGGCTGGATAGGTATCATGCCCTGCGCCACAGCTTCATCTCGATTCTGGTGGCGCAGGGAAAAACGTGGGATCAGATTGCGGCGTTCGTGGGTCATCTGGACCAGCGGACGACGCAGCTGTACATTCATTTCATGCCGAAGGATAAGCGAGAGACGGCGAATGCGATCCCGTTCGAGTTCTGAGCAACAGATCGCCGAGCAAATGAGTCATGCAAGCAAAGAGTCACCCGCTGCATTCGTGATGTTCCAGCGAGTAGATATGGAGTTCGACAGATGCTGAAAACGGGAGTCATCGGCACTTCACGTAAAGAGAATGAGTCGCGTGTTCCCATACATCCGGCCCACATCGAGCGAATACCCTTGGGAATCCGGAACCATCTGCTCTTCGAACAGGGGTACGGTGAACGATTCGGCTTCGGCGATGATCAGATTGCAGAGCTCATACACGGGTTGGCGCCGCGAGAGGAACTGCTCGCCCAGTGCGATGTCGTGATTGTGCCGAAGCCGGTTGACGAGGATCTGCGCGGTATGCGTGAGGGCATGGCGCTGTGGGGGTGGCCTCACTGCGTGCAGCACACTTCCCTGACCGAATTAGCCATCCAGCGCCGTCTGACTTTGATCGCTTTTGAAGCCATGTTCGACTGGACGCCATCCGGCGAGCGGGGAACGCACATCTTCTACCGAAACAACGAGTTGGCCGGGTACTGTGCCGTGGTGCACGCTCTTCAACTGGCCGGGCTGGATGGGCACTACGGGCCCCACAGCCGTACCGTTATATTGAGTTTCGGATCGGTTAGCCGCGGAGCGGCATACGCGTTGGAGGGCCGAGGGTTTTCAGATATCACGGTCTTTACTCAACGTCCGCCGCACGTTGTCAGCAACCGATTCTTGCACGGTCGGTACGCCCAAATGTGCCGAGGTTCATCGGATGAAATCCCGCTCCTGGCCATGCGGCAGGGTTGCGAACCGCGTCCGATGATAGAGGAGTTTGCCGAAGCGGGCTTGATCGTCAATGGCATCCTACAGGACACGGATCTGCCTCTCATGTACATGGCCAAGGACGAGGAACAACGATGCCGACCGGGTAGCCTGATCATCGACGTAAGCTGTGACGAAGGAATGGGCTTCCCTTTTGCTCGGTCCACGACGTTTGATCGACCCACCTTCCCTGTCGGGCAGGCGACATATTACGCGGTTGACCACACGCCAAGTTACCTATGGAACGCGGCTTCCTGGGAAATATCGGAGGCGTTGTTACCTTATCTGGAGACGGTTGTATCCGGTCCGGATGCGTGGAAGAGTTCGGATACGATCTCCAGGGCCATCGAGATTCGCGATGGGGTTCTTCAGAATCCCAAGATTCTCTCGTTTCAACGACGCGAAGACGAGTTCCCCCATTGTGTTAAGCGCTCGTGATGTAATCCTGTCCACTTCACGGACCTCCGCTTCGCTACGAGTTCGCAGAACGGCGTCCCCACCGCAACCTGGGGACTCCGTTGACGTGGACCTGGACGACTGCCGGTTCCTTGAGGCTGACCGGACAGCACTGGGCGTTTACTTGTTCTTCTTCTCTTGTTTCTTCTTTCGTTTGTCCTTCGGACTGAGCTGAGCCTTCTTCTGCTGTTCCTTCTTGCCCTTATCTCTTTTCCCTTTATCGCCCATATCCGCTTCTCCTTGCTTGAACCGACACTTCCCTACCCCCCGGTCATCTTGGCGGGGTATCCAAGGTCTCTGAGGATGGTCAAGACTCGTTCGCGGTGATCACCCTGGATTTCGATTCTGTCCTGGCTGATCGTACCACCGGCGGCGCATGCCGATCTCAGTTGGCCCAGGATGGCACCCCAATCCGACGCAACGGGGTCGAGGCCGGTGATGACGGTTACGGTCTTACCCTTGCGGCGCTTCTCGCGACCGACGCGGGCGTGCTGATCCTTGGGGAGCATGACTCCGCCGGTAGCGCTACGGGGGCAGGCACACTGATCCAGCGGCTCTTCGCAAGCCTGGCAAGTGACCGGGCGCTCCAACGCTGTGCCATCAAACAACCCTGACATACGGAGCATTGTACACAATTCCTGCGGTGTTCTCGACGTTCTCCGTAGTTGCCCACAGCCATCGGCGTGCTGAGACGGATGTTGGGAGGAGGAAAGCGACTGACGTGTTACGGGACGAGCGCCACCACCTCGAAAGATGAGCAACCCCCAACGGATGCGTCGTGGGCCGACAATACTCGACAACTCCTTCATCGGTACCACGATTGCGACGGAAGGCGGTCTCAGGTTGTCTGGGAGCCAGATGAACCGTTCGCCGGGGAGGAGGCTGTACTCACCGACACAATACTACAGCGATTCCGCCGAATACAGGAGAGGATCGCCCCGCGCTGGTCGTCTACTGGATGTTGGACGATGGACACCACCCGAAGGAGACACGCGAATCCGCCCAGGGGCGGACGCTCGTGGGGATCGTCACAGAGAATGGAGAGCTGTCATGGCTGCTGATTTTTGTGTCAGTGAAATCGATGAGACGCGCAGCATCGCCACGCATGTTCGCAAGGTTCTGTCATCTCGTACTGTTGAGTACGGCGTGCTGGCCGTCCTTGCAGTGACCGTGGCATACGCTGCATTCTACGCTATGGGCACGCATGACGACGTGCAAAGCAGCCTGCGTACCATCGACACCGTGCTCAGGCTCCTGTAGCGTCCTGCCTCGACAGATCACCGCTTCTGATGGTGGGTCTCCGTAACAGCACCTGGGGCAGAGCTATAACCGAATTTCGTTGATGGCTGGATGAAAGAAGGCGGCGTACTCTCGGGATCATGAATGGTTCCGAGCCGCCCACGTTGGGCAGAGGAGTACGCCGATGCACGATAGTAACGACGCAACCGCAAGGATTCCAGT
>JAAEQG010001372.1 GCA_024231775.1 bacterium | reverse complement strand
CGCCACGTCAGGATGGAGCCGCGGGCATTCATCGAGGCCGTGCTCGCGGCGGCTGGGGGGCTAACATGACCCCCCGCGGGGACCGAGAAGCGGTGAATTCGGAGCTGCGCACCGCCTTTCTGCGTGGCATGAAGGGCGAGCCGGACCACGGTGGCGATTCCCCATCCCCCAACCCCGCCGTCGCGGCGCCTTCAGCCGCACCGCCGAGTGCCATCGTGGACGACTCGGACGCTCGTGCCGCCTTCCTCAAGGGCTTCTCCCGCCGCGCCCTGCCAGAGAACGCGCTGGTTATTGTCAGCACCACGGCCCGTTCGGCCTGGTACCGAACCCAGCGCTGCGCCGAGTGCGATCACACCTTCCGGATTGGCGACCCGGTCATGGTCTGTCCGAGCTGCGACCGTGTCTACCACCAGCACCCGCTGCACGGTTTGGAGTGCTTTGCCGTGATCCACGAAGAGGACGGAAAGTGCAGCTGTGGATGGTCTATCCCCGGTCCTGTGCCTCCTCCTGTTCCCGTCTCGACCCAGGCGACCACCGTGGCCTTCCTCGAAGGGCTGTCGCGCAGCTGGCATGTGTACCGAGGGCTCCTGACGACCACTGTTACCGGGGAGACCAGGCTCGAGGGGCGACTGTGCGCCGTCTGCGGCGACTCGGTAAGGCTTGGCGAAATCGTCGTG
>JAAEQG010001371.1 GCA_024231775.1 bacterium | reverse complement strand
TATCAAAAAGAGCACGATCAAGCCTGCCGTAAAGAGTATTTGAGCGATGCTGCTCGAACCGCGTGTCCACCTCGTACTACGTCGCACTAGTTATCCTCCCAACAAAACACCCCCGCTTGGGCAAAACCAGCGGCGGCGCCAACATTATCGAACTTGGAAATTATAACACAATTGAGGCAATCAGGGTAGTGATGCGACGTAGAGCCGCCCGCCGCTCATCACGTATATCCGCCGCACGGCCTCGTCCACCGCTACCGCTTCCAGGGCATCAAAGGCTCCGCCACCGTAGAATTGCGCTCGAAACTCGCCGTCGGGCCCCAGCGCGACCACCCGCCCGCTCTCGGGGACGCCTCCCCGGTCGGACACATAGATCACGCCGCTGCCACTGTCCGCATCTACCGCCAACGCGACCGCCTGGCCGAGGTCGCCGGGCAGTCCGCGCACGTCGAACGGATCGGGGTCGCCCCGCAGGAATTTGACGATTGCTCCATCGGCGTGCAGCAGGTAGATGTAGCCGTCTATCGCCATATCCAGCACATCTGCCAACGGCCTGGGTGGGGGGATGACAAAATAGTGGTCGGGTCGCTCGGGGTACGTGTCCCCGCGCGGCTCGTAGCGCCGAATCTGGTTGAGGGTGGCGTCCAGGATGTACAGGCGGCCATCGTAGGTGCTGATGGCCATGGGGGACTCGGTCGGCATGCCGAGAAATGAGCGCTGCAACTGGATCGCGCCCCCTTC
>JAAEQG010001370.1 GCA_024231775.1 bacterium | reverse complement strand
GGTGATCTACAGCAACGGGGCCAGCACGTGGTACACGTACGACTTCGAGAATCTGCGGATGAACATCGACCACTATAACGGCGCTGCCACCCCGCAGATGATCCTGGGGCTGGAGTATGCGTTCACCGTCAACGGGCTGGTGGCGAGCGTCACCGAGGATGACCAGAGCGGTCCGTGGCCGTTGGCGGTGACGACGTTCGAGCATGATGCCCGCGGGCGGCTGACTGAAGAAGTACGCACCGGAACTCAGCCGTACGAGGCTCGCTACTACTACGACCAGAACGGCAACCGCACGCGCGAAAAGCTGACCATTGGTGACCCGGGAGCGCTGGTTTGCACGGAGTACTTCCACAGCGGCAACCGCCTGTACGCGTACGAGAAGCAAGCCGACTTCTGCACGGGGTCGCCGATCATTGAGGAGGCGTTCTATTGGTTCGATGATGACTGGAACACGACCGTGATCAATCGGCTGGTGTACGATGGGGAGGACGTAACCCACGTGGTGACGGGGCTCGAGTACGATGAGATGGGCCGGGTGTGGCGACAGACCGAGGAACGCGTGCCCCCCGCTGGGCCGGTTGAGCGGCTGGGCGTGTGGGAGTATCCCTACGGAACTAGGCGGGAGCGCTACCTGGTGCGCGAGCTTGATCCGGAAACGCTCGAGCCGCTCCCCGGCGGGGATACCTGGTCGGACTACCTGGGCCAGTCCGTCTACGCCGATTACACCGTGGCCCAAGACG
>JAAEQG010001369.1 GCA_024231775.1 bacterium | reverse complement strand
GAGCGCCGGTCGGAGGTCAACGTGGGGGCCGTTATCCTCAGCCCTGGTTTTGAGCCTTTCGACGCTCGCCGCAAGGGAGAGTACGGTTTTGGCCACTATGACAATGTGCTGACCAGCATCCAGTTTGAGCGGATGGTCAGCTTGTCCGGTTCTACCGGGGCGGCTATCGCGCGTCCCTCGGATGGACAGACGCCTCGGCGGGTCGCCTTTATCCAGTGCGTTGGGTCGCGGGACGATACGATTGGGTGCGGGTATTGTTCGTCGGTCTGTTGTATGTATACGGCCAAGCAGGTGGCGGTCGCCAAGCGGCTTGATCCCGATATGGACGTGACGGTGTTCTTTATGGACATTCGGGCGCACGGCAAGGATTTTGACGAGTATTTCGACGGGGTCGAGTCGCTGCCCGGCGTGACGTACCGGCGGTGTATAGTTTCGTCGGTCCACCAGTATCAGCAGACGCGGAATCTAAGCCTGGGTTACGCGACCGAGGATGGGAATATCGCGGAGGATGACTTTGACCTGGTGGTGCTGTCGGTGGGCTTTGCGTCGCCGGTGGGGGTTCAGCGATTGGGGCAGACGTTCGGCGTTGAACTGAACCAGTACGGTTTTTGCGTGACGGATACTTTTGCGCCCCACGACGTGAATCCGGGCATCCTGGCGGGCGGCGCGTTCCGCGAGCCAAAGGACATCCCCGAGACGGTGGTAGAGGCGTCGGCAGCAGCAGCGAGGGCGGCGGGAATAATTCGGAATTCGGAATTGCGAATTGCGAATTCGGAGGCCGCAACCCGCAACTCGCAATTCGCAATTCGCAATTCGCAAT
>JAAEQG010001368.1 GCA_024231775.1 bacterium | reverse complement strand
CCACGGAGACGCCAGACGAAGAAGACCGCAACCAAACGGCGTCTGCAGATAGATGACGCGTATCGATTCTCGCAGTTGCACTCCTGCGTCAAGTGCGGGCGGAGCTACGACGAACTCACCCCCCACCACTTTTCGTTCAACAGCTCGATGGGGTGGTGTAAGTCTTGCGAAGGGCTGGGCACCCAGCTCGGGGCCAGTCCCGCGTCCATCATCGTCCACCCCACGCGTTCGCTCATGGAGGGCGCGGTCGCGGGCTGGGAGAACGTCGATCCGCAGCAACCGCTGGGGCGTTGCCTTCAAGCGGTCGCGGATCGGTGCGGTTTCGATCCCGAGCGACCGTGGCACGATCTTGCGGAGACCCAGCGACAGTCGCTCTTACAGGGCGGCGACGACCAGTGGATTGCCCCCAAGTTCGAGGGCGTCGAAGATTCCGCCGCGTGGGGCGGGGTTCGCGTGCGCTGGAAGGGTTTCTACTCCACGGTCGATCGCGCCACCCGCGCCAGTTGGACGTATCGCAAGCGTCTGGAAGAACTGGTCACCGAGGTTCCCTGCGAAGCGTGCTGCGGAAGTCGGCTGCGGTTGGAGACCCGTCACGTCCGCCTGGGCAGCCGGAGCGTTCCCGAAGTCTGCACGTTACCGCTGGAGCAGGCCGACGCCTTCTTCCGCAAGCTCAAGCTCGACTCCCGCGAGCGTAGAATCGCCGGGGAGTTGCTCCACGAGATCACCTCGCGGCTGCGGTTCCTGATCGACGTGGGCCTGACCTACGTCACCCTGAACCGCTCAGCGCCGACCCTATCCGGCGGAGAAGCCCAGCGGATCCGTCTGGCGTCCCAGATCGGTAGCGGGCTGACCGGCGTGCTGTACGTGCTGGACGAACCGACGATCGGGCTACACCCGCGCGACAATACCCGGCTGATCGCCGCTCTCGCTCGCCTGCGCGATCTGGGCAACACCGTGCTAATGGTCGAACACGACCGCGAGGTCATCGACCACGCCGAGCACCTGCTCGATTTCGGACCGGGCGCCGGGTCCGAGGGCGGGCGGGTCGTAGCGGCTGCGTCACCCAAGCAGATTCGGCGTCGGCGGGCGTCGCTCACCGGTCGGTATCTCCGTGGGGCGGAAGCCATCATCGTGCCCTCCAACCGTCGGCCGATCATCGAGCACGGGCAGCGGCGCGAGCCCGAGCGTTGGCTTACCGTCCACGGCGCATACGAGAACAATCTCAAGGAGATCGACGTTGCCTTTCCGCTCGGACGGTTCACCGCGGTAACCGGGGTCTCCGGCAGCGGAAAGAGCTCGCTGGTCACCGAGATACTCTACAAAGCCCTCGCCGCTCGGATTCACCGGGCGCGTCTGGTGCCCGGCGGGCACGCCCGCATCAGCGGTCTGGAATACGTGGACAAGGTCATCAACGCGGACCAAGCCCCCATCGGCAACAGCCCCACCAGTAACCCGGCGACGTACACCGGGGTGTTCGACCTCTTACGCGAGCTGTACGCCAAGCTGCCGGACAGCCGGGTCCGCGGTTACGGCCCCAACCGCTTCAGCTTCAACCGCCCCGGCGGACGCTGTGAAGCCTGCGAAGGTATGGGCCAGCGTTGCATCGAGATGCACTTCCTACCCGACGTGTGGGTCGAGTGCGAAGCCTGCGGAGGGACCCGCTACCATCGCGAGACCCTGGAGGTGCGCTACAAGGGCAAGTCCATCGCCGACGCCCTGGAGATGCCGCTCGCCGACGCCCTGGGACACTTCGGGGGTATCCCGCGAATCCGCCGCATGCTCCAGACCCTGGATGACGTGGGTTTGGGGTATGTTCGCCTGGGGCAGGCGGCGCCCACCCTCTCCGGAGGCGAAGCCCAACGGGTCAAGCTGGCTGCGGAATTGGGCCGACCGTCAACCGGTAAGACGCTTTATATCCTCGACGAGCCCACGACCGGACTGCACTTCGAGGATCTCAAGAAGCTGCTGGCGGTCCTCCAACGCCTGGCCGATCTGGGCAATACCGTGGTGTGCATCGAGCACAACCTGGACGTGATTAAGTCCGCCGATTGGGTGATCGACCTCGGGCCGGAAGCCGGTGACGCCGGAGGGCGGATTGTGGTCTGCGGCGCTCCGGAGACGGTGGCTAAGGAACGCGGATCCCACACCGGAACCGCGCTGAAACCGGTGCTGGCTGACGGACCTCACCGCGAACGCGAGGTCTTCGACCCCGAAGCCCACGCCCGCATCGAGACCGAGCTACACGCTCTTCTGGAACTCGACGACGACGTCGCTACGAAGATGCCCTGGCAGACCGACGGGAGGAAGTGGCATACCGTCGATCACCTGGATCGCAACGGCAAACCGACCAAGTGGGATCCGCAACTGCTCATCTGGTGGGTCGAGACCATCGAGGAGATTGGGAAGGCAAGAGGCAAGAGGCAGGAGGCAGAAGTGAACCTGGCAACAGGGGACCGGAGGCGCGCGCGTGCCGCGGGTGAAGGAACTGTGGCTAATCGCTTTGCGCCGACGGACTGGAACAACCGCGCCCGCGTGGAGATCAAAGCCCCGAACAGCAAGACCGCCTGGTTCATGCACGCCCTGACCGGCGGACTCTGGAACCTCGAACTCACCGTGCGCATTCCTCCGGGAACCTTCAAGGAAGCCCAACTGGCTAAACAGCTCGGCGTCCGGACGCTCGACCAACGCACCGATCTGCCCGTCTACGGCCAGTGGGACCGGGTGTTCATCCGCAAGACCGGACGCGGCTACGACGACGCGCGCCTCTACCTGCACGATTTCAAAGACGTGAGCAAGACCGCCATCCGAGCGTTCCTCAAGCAAGCCGCTAAAGCCTACTTCGCGATGATCGAGAAGACCAAAGCCGCCCCAGACAAGGGCGAACCATGGAAGCTCAATGGCAAGCAGTGGCACCTCTCCCAGAAGGGCATCAGCAAACGTTACGACATCTTGTGGAAGCCCACCGTGCTGATCGAGCTGGTCGGACGCTTGAAGAAGCTGGTCCCCGATCTGGAGGTCAAGTGGTCCAATAAGGTTGTCGTGGGGCTTAAGCTACCCGGACACCGCAAGGCCTTCGGCTGGATCGCCACCGCACAGCGCTGGGGCTTGCGCGTCGGTTTCCTCGTACCCCGGGCCACCTTCACGTTCGTCCAGGTCGATCGACTGGGTAGAGAACCGGAAATCAACGCCCAGGAGGATCACGACCTGGTACGCTTCTGGACCCAGCGGACCGCCGACGTCGACGTCACCCAGCTTGCCCCGGTGGTACGCGCCGCCGTTAAGCGGGCTGCTGAACTCGGTCAGCCCAGTCGCCAAAGCGCGGAGGATGCCTGATGGAACTCGTGCCCACACGGTTTCTGTTCGACTTTGAGTTCCCGCTGCGATATCGCCCGCAAGCGCCGCGGATCACCGGGGATCTGGCGGACTGGACGGAGGAGGAACTGCTCCCCCCGCTGTGCCGTCTGGATGGCACCGAACCGTTCGCCCCGGTGTACGCCTGCTGGAACGAGGCGGGTCTGTACGTCGCCACGGAGGTCCGCGGCAAGACCCAGCCGCTAAACTGCGTTCCAACGCGCTACTGGAAGAGCGACCACCTGCGTCTCTGCCTCGACATGCGCGACACCCGCACGATCAAACGGGCCTCGCGCTACTGCCGCCAGTTCTACATCATGCCGACCGGTGGCGGTCCCCAGGGCGACCGCCCCATCGCCGAGGCGGTCCAGTTTCGCCGAGCGCGGGCCCACGCACCAGACGCGGACTCGCGACAGATTCAACTGGGCGCCCAGCTCGGCCATGATGGCTACCGCATGGAGGCCCAGTTCCCCGCCGACACCCTCCCAGGATTCGATCCCGAGGAACATAGTCGCATCGGTCTGTACTACATCCTCGAAGACCGCGACCACGGCCAGCAATACCTTACCGTTGGCGACGATCTGAAGTGGTACGTCGATCCGTCAACCTGGGCCACCGCGGTGCTGCACCGCTGAGCGGCGGAGGGGATTGGTTCCGAGTTCCGAGTTCCGAGTTCCGAGTTCGGAGGGAGTCGCTACCCGCGTGAGGCCGCGGCCTCTTGGCGGAGCTGGGCGTGCCGCTATAATCAAGCCGGTTTCAGCACAGGAGGAATGACATGCTTGAATTCGATGTGGGAGGCTGGCTGCTCGGCGACACGTTCCTCTCCGTTCTCGCTTCCGCACTCACTACCCTGCTGACGGGTTTCGTTGCCGCCATAACCGATGTGCTCCTCGGAGCTTCGGCATAGCGTCGTGCCGCGATCATCACCCGGTGAGGCTAGCAAGGATCCTCCCGGGGTGAGTCGTCCGGCAGGCGCCTGAGCAGCGGCAACGAAAAATGCCCCACTGGGTGGGGATTATCGCAAGCCACCACCGGGAATCGCCCCTCGGCGGGTGGGTCCAGGTTATCGGTCCAACTCCGCACCTTACCCTGCATCCCAAGTGGGTGGGCTGGGAGTCGACTCGAACGCGGATTCAGCCTGAGGGGCCGCGCTGGTCTGCGACGTGCCGGTTGCACCTCGCAGGAGAAGCGGCCCATGAGCACCCCAGTACCAACGCCAGCGACTACCCAGGACGCGCGCCGTCCCGAGTACTCCGTGCCCATCCGCCTGCCGGACGGTCGGATCGTCGTAGCGTTGGGGGGTGATCTCAAGAGCGCCGTCAGCGTCATGCGGGCAGACCGGGTCGAGTCGAGCGAGGTCTTCGGGGACCTGGCAGACCCAGCAGCCTACCGGCGCTTCGTGAAGGCGGTTGAGGGCTTTCAGGAGAAGGGGCGACGTACCCGGGTCACCGTTGCCCATGACCTGCATCCGGGCTACCTCTCCACCGCCACGGCCAACCGATCCCGATTCTCCCGGATCGCGGTGCAGCATCACCATGCCCACATCGCCAGTTGCCTGGCGGATAACGGTTTCCGAAGCCTGGCGATAGGAGTAGCATGCGACGGTACCGGGTACGGTCCGGACGGGGCGATCTGGGGCTGTGAGGTGCTCGTAGCGGACCTGGGCGGGTACGAGCGAGTCGGACACCTTCAGTACTTCCCCCTTCCGGGAGGAGATCGGGCAGCCAGGGAGACCTGGCGCCCCGCGCTGAGCCTGGTCCGGGAGGCATACGGCGATGATTGGGCCAGACAGGCCGGCCCGTTGTTCGAGCGGGTCCCGGCGCGCGATATTGGAACAGTCGATCACATGCTCCGCCGCAACGTACAGTGCGTGCCCACCTCGAGCCTCGGTCGACTCTTTGACGGGGTTGCGTTCCTGCTGGGCCTGTGTGCCTACAATCGCGAGGAAGCGGAGGCGGCGATCGCTCTGGAGCAATCCGCGAAGGACGGTCGCTCCGGTCGAAGCCTTCCCTTCGAGATCGTCCTCCTCCCGGAGAACGAGGGCAACCGAACGATCATCGACATCCGGCCGATGATCCGGGCAATCGTGCAGCGCACCCTGGAAGGTCGTCCTGCGGCGAATCTGGCAGCGAGCTTCCATGAGACCGTCGTCACCGCCCTGACCACGCTGGTGGAGATAGCCGCGGAACGCGCGGAGCTGAACACGGCAGCCTTCTCCGGAGGCTGCTTCCTCAACCAGCGTATCCGTGAGGGTCTGACGACCCGGTTGGAGGATCGCGGAATGACGGTCCTTCAGCACCGCCAGGCATCCACCACCGACGCAGGACTCTCGTTGGGGCAGGCGGTCGTCGCCGCGAATCAAGTAGGGGCGAAAGCTACATCGCCGGGAGAATAGCCGACATGTGTCTTGCCGTTCCAGGATTAGTGCTCGAGCGCCGCGGTGAGCTGGCGGAGGTCGATTTCCAGGGCAACCGAATGGAGATCAGCGTCGTTCTGACCCCCGAAGCCGAAGCAGGCGACTGGGTGCTCGTACACGCCGGCTTCGCCATCAGCGAAATCGAAGAGGAGATCGCTCACGAAACGTGGTCCTATCTCCGCCAAGCCGGAATCGAGGGAGTGGAGGGCAAACCGTCATGAGCGACGCCCCTGCGGTGCTCCACGATCGGATCACAGCCGCTTGCACGCGTATCGGTCGACCGGTTGCCTTCATGGAGGTCTGCGGAACTCATACGGTCTCGGTGTTCCGCCACGGAATCCGCGCGCTGCTTCCGCCGGAATTACGCCTGATCAGCGGACCGGGTTGCCCAGTATGCGTCACCCCCCAGGGCTACATCGACGCTGCCGTGGAGCTGTCCACCCGCCCAGAGATCATCATCGCCACCTACGGCGACATGGTCCGCGTTCCGGGGCGAACGGGCAGTCTGGAGACCCAGCGGGCTGCGGGGGCGAACGTGCGGATGGTGTACTCGATCCGCGACGCGCTCGAGCTGGCCGCTGCCGAGCCCGACCGGGTGGTGGTGTTCGTGGGGGTGGGGTTCGAGACGACCGCCCCGGCGACGGCGGTCGCGATCCGCCAGGCGTACGCACGTCACCTGGATAACTTCTGCGTACTCGCAGCCCACAAGCTAGTCGTCCCGGCGATGCTCGCCCTGCTCGAGGCTGAGGACGTGCCTCTGGACGGTTTCCTCTGCCCAGGCCACGTGAGCGTAATCATCGGAGCCCAGGCCTACACCCCCATCGTGGAGCGCCACCGGCGGGCGTGTGTGATCGCGGGTTTCGAGCCCAACCAGATTCTCAATGGGTTGGCGATGCTGCTGGAGCAGATCGAGCGGGGAACCGCCTGCCTGGAGAATGCCTACCCCGCCGCGGTGGTGGACCAGGGGAATCCCACCGCGTTGAGGCTGCTCGAAGAGGTGTTTGAGACTGCCGACAGCACCTGGCGGGCCTTGGGGGTAATACCCCAGAGTGGGCTGGAGATCCGTCCGAAGTATTCCAGCTTCGACGCCCGGCGCCGATTCGAGCTCCTCCCGGACACCGGCGAGGACCCCCCGGGTTGCCTGTGTGGCGAGGTCATCCAGGGGAAGGTAACGCCTCCGCAGTGCGCTCACTTCGGCCAGTCATGTACTCCGCTGGACCCGGTAGGCCCGTGCATGGTGAGCAGCGAGGGCACGTGCGCCGCCTATTACAAGTATGGCGGCGCTGGCACGCGTCGTGCAAGCTAACACTAGACTTCGGAGAGTACTGTATCTCCCGCGCAGGATGTAGGGGTTCCATGCCGTCGATCAAGCAGAGCCACACCCAGCAGATCGTACTGGCCCACGGCGGCGGCGGGGAGCTGATGCAGTCCCTGATTCGCACGCACGTCCTCCCCAAGCTGGGCAACCCGTGGCTGGACAAGCTGGATGACGGCGCCGTCTTGGGCCGGATCTCCGGGGACATCGTGTTCACCACGGATGCGTTCGTGGTGACGCCTCTGGAGTTTCCGGGCGGGGACATCGGTCGCTTGGCGGTGTGCGGAACGGTGAACGATCTGGCGGTGATGGGGGCGGATCCAGTCGCCCTCTCGCTGGCCATCGTCGTCGAAGAAGGCACCGCCCTGAGCCTGGTCGATCGGATCCTGGAATCGGTGAGGCGCGCCGCCGATGAGGCGGGCACGCGCGTAGCCACCGGAGACACCAAGGTAATCGAGCGTCGCGAGGGGTCGGGGATGATCCTGACCACCGCCGGGATCGGGGTGCGCTGCGAATCCGCCGATCTGGATACCAAGCGGATCGTCCCGGGGGACCGACTGGTGATCAACGGGGGCATCGCCGAGCATGGCATGACGATCATGTCCGTGCGTGAGGGCTTCGAGTTCGAGACGGAGATCCGTTCGGACGCAGCCCCGTTGAACGGTCTGATCAAAGCCGCATTGTCCTCGGGATGCGATCTGAAGTTCATGCGCGACCCCACCCGGGGTGGGGTGGCCACCGCCCTGTGCGACCTGGCCGACGAGATGGGGCACAGCATCGAGCTGGAGGAAGCCGCCCTGCCACTGACGCCCACAGTGCGTCATGCGGCTGAATTGCTGGGTCTCGACCCCCTCACGGTGGCAAATGAGGGCAAGTGTTTAATGTGCGTAGCTGAACGGGACGCCGATAGACTGTTAGCGGTCCTGCAAAGCCATCCGCTGGGGCAGAAGGCGGCGGTGATCGGACGCATCACGGACACCGTCCCGCCTCTGGTGGAGCTGGCTACGGTCGCCGGAGGAAGGCGGGTGGTTCCGCGTCCCTACGGGGAGGAACTACCGCGGATCTGCTAGGTCCTGCGGCAGAATGTGGGACGAGCGGGCTCGCCCCTGCCCGACCGGCGGTCCGGTCGGTTCCAGAGGATTGGGGAAGGCGGAGTTTTCGGACGTGCGGAGGCGGGAGAAGCAGTACCGAGAGTGTGGTCAAGAGAGTAAACCATGACCGAAGTGGCTGGGAAGCCACCCGCGAAGTGAGGAGAACGGGCCATGCCTGATCCCCAGAAGATCTTGTTGATTGATGACGACCCCGACATGCATCATGCGATTACGGCGATGCTGGAGCCGAAAGGCTACAAGCTCACCTGCGCACTGACCGGCCCGGAAGGAGTCGCGGCGGCACGCCAGGAACCGCCCGACCTGATCCTGCTGGACATCATGCTCAGCTCGCCGTCGGAGGGATTCCACCTGGCCTTCGATCTCTCCAAGGACGACCAGCTCAAGGACGTCCCCATAATCATGATCTCCTCCATCGGAGCCATGATGGGTATGGACTACGCCAAGGAGATTGGGACCGACTACGTGAAGGCGGAGCGGTTCCTGGACAAACCCATCGACGCGCAGACGCTGATTTCCGCCGTCGAGGAAACCCTGGCCAAGAACAGCTCGGACTGATATGACCGAACCCGGCAGCACCCAGCCCACGCTCATCCGGCGCCTGCTGCAGCCTCCCGGCCAGTACCGCACCGGGGCGCTGTGCGCCGCGGTGCAGGTGCACTGGTTCATTCGGCTGCGCTGGGTAGCGGTCGGGGCGGGCGTGCTGGCCTACGGGCTAGCCCGCCGGTTTGACGAAGTTCCCCGCCGCCCGGCGTACCTGCTGGCGGTGGTGGCTGCGTTGGTGCTGCTGAACCTCGTGTGTCTGGTGTGGGGACGTAGGGTAAACCGCCTCACCCGCGAGGATGAAACGGATAGTGACACTTCCGGAGCCGTGCTGCTCTTCGCCAACACCCAGATGGTGACCGACCTGGTGCTGCTGACGGTAATGATCCATCTGTTCGGAGGGCTGGTCAGTCCTCTGGTGATGTTCTACGTCTTCCACGTAGCCATCGCCGCGCTGCTGTTGACTCCGCTCAACGCGCTGCTTCAGGCGATCTGGGCGCTGCTGCTGTACAGCGTCGTCGTGTTCGGCGAACGTTCCGGTTGGCTGGGGCAGCACATGCCCCTGGTCAGCCTGGAATACGAATTGGGCCTGGTTCAGTCGGTGGCATTCTCCTCAATCGTCTACATAACTACCGCAACTGGGTTGCTGGGGATCTGGTACTTGGTCTCTCGGGTCGCGACCGTCCTGGACGCTCGTGAACGTGAGTTGCGCGAGACGACGGAGGCTCTGATCGCCAGTCACGAGGCCATCGAGGAACTCCAGGCCCGGCGGGCCCGGTTCATGCTCACCGCCGCCCATCAGCTCAAGAGTCCCCTGGCGGGAATCCAGACCCTGGCGGGCCTGATCCGAGATGGGATCATCAGCGGCGATGCAGTAGCCGGGACTACGGCGAAAATCGTCCGGCGGTGCAAAGAAGCCATCGGGCAGGTTACCGAACTGCTGACCTTGGCGCGGTTGAAGGACGAAGGTCCGGAGCGGCACGAGAAGGCGCAGACCCCCGTGGTGGCGACCTGTCAAGAGCTGATCGCGAACTTTCGCGACAACGCCCAGGAACAGGGCATCGAGATCAAACTGAACGTCCTGACTGACGACGACCCGTGCGTGCGGGTGGACCCGCGCGATCTGAAAGACTGCCTGGGGAATCTGATCGAGAACGCCGTTAAGTATTCCGGAGACGGCAAACTTGTCGAGGTGACCACCCGTTTCGAACAGGGTGGAGCCACCGTCACCGTCCGCGATGAAGGCCTGGGTATGGATTCGGAGACGCTGGAGGTCGTCTTCGATGAGTTCCGCCGTGGCAACCAGGCCTTGGCCATGCAGATCGGAGGGAGTGGTCTGGGCCTCTCGATTGTCCGCGAGGTTCTCGAACACGCTGGTGGCCAGATCACGGTCTGTAGCGCCACCGGCGAGGGGAGCACCTTCAGGGTGTGGCTGCCCGTCGCACCGATCAGCGCCGAGTCCGCCGAAAGAAGACCCCCGGGGTCAGGTTATCCGGGGGATAGCAACAAACTTTCCAAACCTCTCCCTCAGCGAAGTGAGGAGACCGCTTATGCTGGATCGAATTGTCGAGAAGAATGAGTTAGTGGAACTCATCGACGAACTCTCCAGGGAACGCACCATAATAGGCCCGGTGCCTCGGGAGGACCGCTACTTCTACGAAGAGGTGCGGAGCGTTCGCGAGTTGGACCTGGACTTTGACTACTGCGTGTACGGTCCGCGGGCGTTCCTGTTCCCGCCGACCGAGACGCTGTTCCAGTTTCAGACCCAACCCGGAGCATTCAAGACGTCGGCGGTGCTGGAAGACCGGCCTCAGGCGTTCATCGGAGTGCATCCCTGCGACCTCAACGCGATACGCCTGCTGGACCGGGTCTTCAGCCGCGACCACCGCGATGAGCACTACCTCACCAGACGCGCGGCGACGATGATCGTGGGGATCGATTGCCCGAGCGAATGCACCGAAGGCGTGTTCTGCACGGACATGAAGTCCAACAGCGCCGAGGAGGGCTTCGACGTGATGTGCTACCCGATGTCCGGCGACGGCAACGGGCAAGTCACGTACGGGGTCATGTTCGGCACCAAGGCGGGGCGCGAGTGGCTGCTGTACAACCAGGTGGGCCGGGCGCCCACGGTGGAGGATGAGCGGGCCTTCAAGCAGTACCAGCAGAAGAAGGCCGCCGCGTTCTCGCCCAAGATCCCCTACGACGTGGAGACGCTTCCGGAGTTGCTGGACCGCTCTTACGATTCGCTGCTCTGGGAGGCCACCGCCCGCCGGTGCTACTCGTGCGGAAGCTGTAACCTGAGCTGTCCGACCTGCTACTGCTTCAACGTGTTCGACGAGTTGGATCTGACCCTGGCGGCCGGCGAGCGGAAGAGGGAGTGGGACGGTTGCCAGCTCTCCACCTTCGCCCTGGTGGCGGGTGAGCACAACTTCCGGTCCAAACCCGCGTCGCGCCTGCGTCACCGAATCTACCGCAAGGGGAAATGGGTCCGCGAGCGTGAGGGGATTTCGGGTTGTGTAGGTTGTGCCCGCTGCGACCGGGCCTGCACCGCCAAGATCAACTCCGTGGAAATCTATAACCAGCTCGCGGAGGAGGCCTAGACATGACCACCGTGCAAGACCAGACGCCCAAACAAGCCGAGAGCATGTACGTTCCCGAACCGGCGAAGATCGTCAGCATGACCAAGCTGACCGACATGGAGATGCACTACAAGCTGCGTCTTCCGGAAGGACGTCCCCTGGGGCATCAGCCCGGGCAGTTCGTCCAGGTCAGCCTGCTCGGGGTCGGCGAATGCCCGATCTCCATCTGCTCTTCGCCGACCCAGGGAGACACCTTCGAGTTGTGCATCCGCCGGGCCGGACGGGTCACCGAAAGGCTTCACCAACTCTCCGAGGGAGACACCATTGGAATCCGCGGTCCGATGGGCCACGGGTTCGACGTTAGCGAGATGCACGGCAAGGACATCGTGATCATCTCCGGCGGGCTGGGGATGGCTCCGGCGCGCTCCCTCGTGCAGTACATCCTGGATGAGCGTTCCCGGTTCGGTCGTTTCTTCCTGCTGTACGGCGGGCGCACTCCCGAGGAACTGCTCTTCAAGGAGGACGTGGTCCGCTGGCGAGAGAGCGACGCGGTGGACTTCCACGTGACCGTGGACCGTCCGGACAAGGGCTGGCGGGGCAAGACCGGGGTGGTGACCACGCTCTTCAAGGAGTTGCCCAAGCTCGACCCCGCGGAAACCCAGGCGGTCATCATCGGACCGCCGATCATGTTCAAGTTCGTCGTCCTGGAGATCCTCTCTCGGCGTATTCCACAGAGCAATATCTACTGTTCGTTGGAACGCCAGATGAAGTGCGGGGTAGGTAAGTGCGGTCACTGCCAGGCGAATAACGTCTACGTGTGCCAGGACGGCCCGGTATTCAAGTACGCGCAACTCAAAGCGTTGCGGGAGAGTGTCGAATGAAACCGAAAATCGCTGTGTTCAGCCTGACCAGTTGCGAGGGGTGCTCACTGGCCATCCTCGAGCTTGAAGACGAGCTACTCGACATCCTCGGCGCGGTGGAGATCGTCAATTTCCGCGAAGCCATGACCGAACGGTCCTGGGATATCGATATCGGATTCGTCGACGGCGCCGTCTCCACCCCACACGACGTCGAGGAAATCCAGGAGATCCGCAATCACTGCAAGGCGGTGGTGGCCATCGGGGCGTGCTCCTGCCAGGGTGGAGTCAACACGCTCAAGAACTACCGTCCGGAGGAGGACTACCGCGCCTATGTCTATGGCGAAGGCGCCAAGCACTTCCCCACCCTAAAGGCGCAGCCGATCTCCGCTTACGTCAAGGTCGATTATGAACTGCCGGGCTGTCCGATGGTCAAGGAAGAGTTCCTTGCCTTGGTCAAGGCGGTCCTCTCCGGCCAGAAGTTTGAACTCCCCGCGACCCCCGTGTGCGTGGAGTGCAAGAAGAAGGGCAACCTCTGCCTGTACGAAAAGGGGATCATCTGCCTGGGTCCGGTTACCCGCGCCGGCTGCGCCGCCATCTGCCCGACCTTCGGATCCAAGTGCGAAGGTTGTCGGGGAATCGTCGGCGAAGAAGCCCTCCAGGCTGCGGGGGTGAACCTGCGCGAGCAGTATGACATTCCCCTGGATACCGTCCTCGCCGACCTCCGGTTGTTCGGCGCCTATCAAGAGGAGACCTTGCCGTGAAGACCGTCGACATCGACGTCAAACACATTACCCGGGTCGAAGGCCACGGGAACATCAGCGTCAACGTCAAGAACGGGGAGATCACGCGCCTCGAGCTGCAGATCGTCGAGAGCCCGCGGTTCTTCGAGTCGTTCCTCCGCGGGCGCCACTACTCCGAAGCCCCGCACATCACCTGCCGAATCTGTGGGATCTGCTCCGTGGGGCACACCACCGCTTCGGTCAAGGCTATGGAGAACGCCCTGGGAATAACTCCCAGCGAGCAGACCATCCTGCTGCGTAGGCTCCTCCTGCACGGCGAGTTCATGCAAAGCCACTGGCTGCACGTGTTCTTCCTGGCGGTGCCGGACTTCCTGGGGGTGGGTTCGGTCATCCCGCTGGCGTCCACGCATCCCGACGTAGTCAAGCGGGCTTTGCGGATGAAGCGGCTGGCGAACGATGTCTGCGGAATCGTAGGTGGACGACACATTCACCCGGTCGCCATGCACGTGGGCGGGTTTACCCACGTCCCCCGCGTCTCCGAACTGGTGGACATCAAGCGCCGGCTGGAAGCCTGCCGCGACGACATCGTGGCCATGGGCCAAGTCTACGCCAGTCTGGAGCTGCCCGACTTCTGCCGCGACACCGAGTACATCGGCCTCAGACAACCCGACAACGGCGAATACGCGCTCTACGACGGGAAGATCGCTTCCACCAAGACGGACGATACCATCGACGTGGGCCAGTACCGCGACTGGGTGCTCGAGCACGTTGCTCCGCACTCCGCCGCCAAGCAGGTCAAGAGCCCGCACTCGCCGACCTACATGGTCGGGGCCTTGGCGCGCTACAACCTCAACCACGAGAGGCTACACCCCTCAGCCAAGGAGACCGCCCAGGCGCTGGGCCTCAATGGCGGAAGCACCAATCCGTTCCACAACAACACCGCCCAACTCGTGGAGTCGATCCACTGCCTGGAGGACTCCCTGGAGATTATTGACGAACTGCTCACGCGCGGCATGAAGATCGAGCCGCTGGTCGAGCCGACTCGTTTCGGGCAAGGTGCGGGTACCGCCGAAGTACCGCGCGGCATCCTCTTCCATGATTACACCGTAAACGATGACGGGTATATCACCGACTCCAACCTGATCATTCCTACGGGCCAGAACCTGGCCAACATCGAGGAGGACCTGCGGGCGTTCGTTAAGCAATTGCTGGACACCGACCTGGGCAAGGAAGAGATCACCCTGAAGCTGGAGATGCTGGTGCGGGCCTATGATCCGTGCATCTCCTGCGCCACCCATTTCTTGAACGTCGAGTTCGAGTGATGGCGGGCGGTCGGGTCACCATCGTGGGGTGCGGCCGGACCGATTGTGGAGATGATGGCGCCGGCGTACGGATCGGAGAAGCCCTGCGCCGGTCCGACCTCGCCGAACATCCTGGCGTGCGCATCCTGCTCACCGAATCACCGGGCATCGACCTGATCGCCGACATGGAGGGCGTGGAGTTCTTCGTGCTCGTGGATGCCGCCCAGGCGGACTCCGATCATCCGGCGGGAACATGGGCAAAGCTCGATTACGGTGCACCGGGCGCCAAGCTGCGGGTGGGTCGCCAGCAGAGCACTCATGGACTGAGCATCGCCGAGGCCCTCGAACTCGCTGCCGCCCTCGGGCAACTTCCCTCCCAGGTCTGGGTCTACGCGGTGTTCGGCGAGCGGTTCGACCTGGGAACCGAGGCTTCGCCCGAAACGACCGCGGTCCTCCCGAGCATCGCCCAAATGATCGAACGCCACGTCGCCGAGTATCTGGACGAAGCATCATGCACGAGCTGAGCATCGCTCGAGCCCTGCTCGACACGGCGTTGGCCACCGCTTCCGAACACCAAGCCACGCGCATCGGCTGCATTCACCTGCGAATCGGGGGCCTCTGCCAAGTGGTGGCTGAATCGCTCCGCGGGGCATTCGAGATACTGGCGGAAGGGTCCATCGCCAAAGATGCGACCCTCGAGATCGAAACCGTACCGTCGGTCTGGCGATGCGCAGAGTGTGGGCGTACCCTGGCAGTGGAGAGCGCCCCGGAGGTGTGCTGCTGCGGTAGTCGAGACCGGAGCTTCGAAGGAAGTGACGAACTGACCATGACGTCGATGGATCTGGAATGCGCCGATGAAGATTGAAGTTTTCAAACGCCTCCAAGCCGGCAACGACGCGGAGGCAGATGAAGTCCGCCGACTGCTGGCCCCACATGGAATCACCCTGATTAACATCATGGGATCGCCGGGTAGCGGCAAGACGACGTTGCTGGAGGCGACGCTCAAGAGCCTGGGGCGTGCGCCGTCGCCACTGCGTTGCGCGGTCCTCGAAGGCGACCTGGCGACCATCCAGGACGCCGAGCGTATCGCGGACCTGAATGTTCCCGTAGCCCAACTGCTGACCGAAGGTGGTTGTCACCTGACTGCCGGCCTAGTGCACCACGCCCTGTCCGCCAAAGACGCCTTCGACCTGGACGCCCTGGACTGCGTCTTTGTCGAGAACGTCGGCAACCTGGTTTGTCCCGCGAACTTCGACCTGGGCGAGCATGCCCGCGTGGTGGTGCTCAGTGTGGCTGAGGGGGATGACAAGATCACCAAGTACCCCCACACCTTCCGCGCCGCCGGAAACGGGTCGGCGGTCGTGCTCTCCAAGCTGGATCTGCTACCGCAATGCCGCTTCGACCTGGAGCGGGCCCGGCGTGATCTGTCCGCGATCAACCCGCAAGCCGCCCTGTTCGAGGTCGGAGCCATCGACGGGACCGGGGTGGAGGCGTGGGCTCAATGGGTCCGTGAGGTCGGAGCGAATTCGAGCGAAACGGATTCCCCCCCGGCGCCGACCTGATCCTACCCAGCGCGATCCGGTGTGCATCTTCAGGTACCAGGCGCGATCCCCCCGGAAACGGGCGCGGTTTGCGGCTGAGCGCGCGTGGGCGCCATGGAATAGCCGAGCAACGTCGTGGCCCCCACGTAGAAGTATCCCACCGCGAAGAGCGCCATGAACGGCAATCCGATGGTAAACCAGCCCTGCTCCACGCTGAGGGCCATACACCCCACCATGTAAACCCCCAGGCCCAACTCGACAAACGCCTGAATGCGCTCGTAGATCTGGCGCGAACTCGCCTTGCGATAGGCGATGCGCTGCTTCCAGCCCCCCCCCGCCTCCTCTTGCACGCCGAACTTGGGCGTACGCACGAACTCGCTCTGATGCCCCAGCAATCCGCGCAGGGCTGCCAGACCGTTGTTCAAGGAGATGCCGATCCCCAGGCTCATTAGAAGCGGTAGATACTTGAGACTCTCCGACCACGACCGAAAGAGCTCGCGCTGACTGCACACGTAGAAGGTACTCGCCGAGCACGTTGCCACCAGAAACAACCCGACGTCGAGCAGGATGTGCGCCAGCGCATACGTGGGGCGGTCGCGCAGACCAAAGTAGAGCAGAGGATAGATCAGCAGAGTCAGGGCGACCATATACAGATAAACGGTGCAGCTGGTGAGATGAAAGAAGGCTTCCACCTTGATCTTGGCCGGCAGGGCTGCTCGAAGTACCGTGGGCAGCAGTTTTCGGCAGGTCTGGGCACCACCCTTGGCCCAGCGGTGTTGCTGAGCCTTGAAGCCCGCCATTTCCGGAGGAAGCTCCGCCGGAGAGCTGGAATCGGGAATGAAAACGAACCTCCATCCGCGCAACTGGGCCCGATAGGACAGATCCAGGTCCTCCGTAAGCGTATCGTGCTGCCAACCGCCGGCATCGCTGATGCACGACTTGCGCCATACGCCAGCGGTACCGTTGAAGCTCATGAACCGCCCGGATCGGTTACGGGCTCCGTGCTCCATGACGAAGTGGCCGTCCAGAAGAACCGCCTGCACCCTGGTCAACAGCGAATGGCTGCGGTTGATGTGCTCCCAGCGCGCCTGCACCATCCCCACCTGTGGGTCCATGAAGTAGTGGATGGTGCGCTGGAGAATATCCGCCGGGGGAAGGAAGTCGGCATCGAAGATGCAGATGAACTCCCCCTTGGCCACCCGGCTGCCAGCCTCGAGGGCCCCGGCTTTGAATCCGGTCCGGTCCGTGCGATGGATGAAGACTACGTCGTGGCCGCCGGCCCGCATGCGCTCTACGGTCTCGCGCGCAATCTCCACGGTATCGTCGGTGGAGTCGTCCAACACCTGGATTTGCAGGAGATCGCGGGGGTAATCGATCCGGCAGCAGGCTTCGATGACCCGCTGAGCGACGTACCGCTCGTTGTACATCGGCAACTGCACAGTCACCGGGGGCAATGCGGAAAAACGGGAGCGGAGCTTGGGCAGGTTACGCCGGTGTTTGTAGTACAGATACACCAGGTGATAGCGGTGCAACCCGTAGACGCACACCATCCCCATGACGAACAGGAACGCACCCAGCAGTAGTCTCTCGTATGTCAGGGTCCACATCTCCACGCTGACCGCCCGAGCACCCGCTCAACATTCCCCGCGCCATAGTCCCGGCCAAGAACACTCTGAGCATGGGGTACTGATGCGCTAGCCGCGCAGCGCGGCGGCGATCCGGTTCCGTAGCGCCTCTGCAGCAGCATCCTCGAGCGACTTCGTATGCCAGCGGTACCCAAGCCCGTCCCCCGCCACACGTGGTATCACGTGAACATGAACATGCATAACCTCTTGGCCCGCCACCCGCCCGGTGTTCTGCAACACGTTGTAGCCCGCAGCCCCGGTAACGGCGCGGACCGCACGCCCCAGCGCCGGAAGTTGCCCCAATACCGCAGCCGCCACATCCTCGGGCAGCTCCTCCAGAGTGGTATAATGTTGCTTGGGAATCAGCAGGCAGTGCCCCGGTGCAAGCGGGGCCGCGTCAAGAAACGCCAGACAAGAGTCCGTCTCCAGCACCCGGTGCGAGGGGATACTTCCCGAGACGATCTTGCAGAAGATACAATCGCCAACGGACATGGACACCCTTCACCGTCAGATCTACTCCTCCGCCGGCGTATCCGGAGCAGCTTCATCCGGGTCCGGAGCAGCCGCGGGGCTGCTAGCGACCGGAGACGCCTCCGAGGTGGGTGCTCTCGAACCTCCGCCCTTGGCCAGCTTGACCACGAAGGCGTATCGAGCATCCGCCTTGCGCCGACGGGAGGTCTTGCGCGGTTTGGCGATGCTGCCCGGAGAACGTTCGTCCCCCACCAACTGCAACACAGCCAAGGGCGCGTGATCGCCCACGCGGCGCTCCCCCAATCTGATCACCCGGGTGTAACCCCCATCGCGTTCCTGATAGCGCGGAGCGATCGTCTCGATCAGGCGATGGGTCACCGACTCCGCGGTGAACTCCAAGCGACCCTTCGCCGCTCCTGTCCGGTGGCGGCGACCGCTCGGAGCCCGCAAGACCCGAGCGCGCTTGGCGTCGGAGAACAGATCGTACGCACCGCGGTGATCCGCGGGGATGATGGCCCGATCGCCAAGTAACCTGTACAACCGGCGCCTGGCCGATAGTCGAACCGACGAACTGCCACCCCCCGCCGCCGACTTGGAGATGGTGATCAGGCGCTCGGCGAACGGCTGCAAGTCGCGGGCCTTCTCCAGGGTGGTGCGAATCTGACCGTGCTCGAAGAGGCTCTGGGCCAGGTTGCGGCGCAGGGCGCGGCGATGGGCAGACGTTCGATTCAGCTTCTTGTGGGCGATGCGATGTCGCATGGTTCAGCTCTCAATTCGCAACGGTGCGGTTGCCCACCCCCGGTTCTCCGGAGAGGATCGCGCACCGCGCCTTTACAGATTCATGTTCCCCACCTGCTCCGGAATCGCCGGAGGATCGGGCCTGTCCAGCGGCTCCAGGGTGGGCGCCGGCAGCGGGGGTTGCCCCTCGCCGATGGTCATCCCCAGCGACAGTCCCCAATCCTGCAACTTCCGGCGCACCTCGCGTAGCGACGTCTTGCCGAAGCTGCGCACCCGCAGCAAATCCTGCTCGGTCCGTCTGACCAACTCGCCGACGGTCTGCAGCCGAGCCGCCTCCAGGCAATTGCTGGCCCGCACCGACAGCTCCAGATCCGATACCGGACGGATCAGCGTGGCCTGCAATTCTGCGGTGTGATCGGCCACTGCGGAGGGTACGACAGGAGCCTCCTCCACCGCGTCGTCGCCCAACTCGTAGTACTGCACGAACGGATTGAGATGTTTGCGGAGGATCTTCGCCGCTTCGACCAAGGCGTCCTCCGGGTAGACCGTACCCTTCGTCCACACCTCTAGAATCAGACGATCATAGTTGGTGCGCTGCCCGACGCGCGTCTCCTCCGTCCGGTACCTAACCCGATCCACTGGAGAAAACACCGAGTCAATCGGGATCACCCCGATCTCCTGCTCTGGTCCCATGTTCTCGTCCGCCGTAGCGTAGCCGCGCCCCGTGCGAACGGTCATGTCCATTTGAAACTCGACGTCTTCCGCCAGCGTAACCAGCAGCAAATCGGGGTTGAGGATCGCAATCGCCGGGTCGGCTATGATGTCGGCTGCACGGATCTCACCTTTGGTGTTCCGCGACACTGTCATCGTCTTAGTTTCTTCGCCATCCATCGCCACGATCAGGCTCTTGACGTTCAGGATGATGTCGGTGACATCCTCAAGTACGCCGGGCAGCGTGGTGAACTCGTGGGGCGCTCCCGCGATCTTGACCGTGGTCAAAGCTGCTCCCTCCAGGCTGGAGAGCAGAATACGGCGCAGCGAGTTCCCCACGGTCGTCCCAAAGCCGCGTTCGAACGGCTCGATGACGAACCGCCCGTACCGGTCCGTGCTGATATCCGTATCCAGCTCGACCTGGCTGGGAAGTTCCAACCCTCGCCATCTGATGCGCATTTGGACCTTCTCCTTGCAGCGTGCGTATCCACCGGTAGGGACACGCGTAGGCCTGTCCCCTACCGCGAGTGTACAACCGGGCTACCGGCCGCACATTTCCACGATGTACTGCGTCTCCACCGGAATCTGAACGTCGTCATGGCTCGGGGCGACGTTCACGGTACCCTCCAACGTGGAAGCATCCAAGCTCAACCACGCTTGAACCGCCGGCCCGCCGCCGTCGCCCACCAGCGTCCGCAGCAGCTTCTGACTCCGCTCCGCCGACCGCACCGACACCTTGTCGCCCGGCTTGACCATGAAGCCCGGGCGAGTCACCCGCCGACCGTTCACCTGCAAGTGACCGTGCACGATGGTCATCCGCGCCGAGCACCGCGATGGGGCGAACCCCAGCTTGCACACAACGTTGTCCAAGCGACGTTCCAGGATGGCCAGCAACTCGTCGCCGGTGTTCCCGCGAGCCCGCTCGGCCATGCGGAAGTAGCGCATGAACTGCTGCTCCCGAACCCCGTAGTAGCGCTTGACCTTCTGCTTCTCGCGCAAACGTATTCCGTAAGTGCTCGCCTTGCGCCGACGCCAAGAATGCATCCCCGGCGGCGAACTCCGCCACGAACGCTCCATGGCGCACTTGGCGGTCTCGCAGCGAACGCCCTTGAGCATCAGCTTCACGCCTTCGCGCCGACACCGTCGACATACCGGACCGATGTATCGTCCCATGTTACCCGCTCTCAGCTTTCAGTACGTGACCACCCGGCCAGACTCCGACTACCGACGGACCTCCGGGCCTACACCCGCCGACGCTTGGCGGGACGACACCCATTGTGCGGAATCGGGGTCGCATCTTCGATCGACTGGATACGCAAGCCACCCGCCTGCAACGCCGTGATCGCCGACTCCCGACCCGAACCCGGACCCTTCACCCGTACCTCGACCTCGCGCATGCCGAACTTCCGCGCATTGGCCGCCGCCTGCTCGCCCGCCCGCTGGGCCGCGAACGGAGTGCTCTTTCGCGTACCCTTGAAACCCACCGTTCCCGCGGACGCCCAGCAGAGCACCTCGCCTCCGTGGTCCGTGATGGTGACAATCGTATTGTTGAAGGTGGCCTTGATGTGGACGATCCCCCGAGCCACGTTTCGCCTGGTCTTCCGTTTGCCGCTGGACCTCCTAGCCACGATGCATCTCCTTCACACCCTTCTTCCCCGCCACCGTCTTCTTGGGTCCCTTGCGAGTTCGTGCGTTCGTCCGCGTCCGCTGGCCGCGGACCGGAAGTCCGCGCCGATGACGCAGACCTCGGTAGCAGCCGATATCCCGCAATCGGGTTATGTTCGACTGCACCATCCGACGCAGCTCGCCCTCGACCTGGTAATTCCGCTGAATCAGCTCAGCCAGGCGGGACAACTCGTCTTCGGTGAGGTCCTTTGCCTTGGTCTGCGGGTCGAGGTTCGCCTCCTTGAGCACCTGCTCGGCAACCGCCGGTCCAACCCCGTAGATGTACCTCAAGGATATCCTAATCTGCTTGTCGTTGGGAATGTCGACACCGACGATACGCGGCACTGGAAGCCTCCTTAGCCCTGGCGCTGCTTGTGGCGCGGGTTGGCTGTACAAATCACCCGGACAACGCCCTTGCGCTTGATGATCTTGCAGTTCTCGCAGATGCGCTTGACACTCGCGCGTACTTTCATCACTACGTCCCCGTCGCCGACGCCGCTTCGGGCCCGGCGGTCAGAATCTCACAACCGTCAGACGAAACCGCCACCGTGTGCTCGAAGTGGGCCGCAGGACTCCCGTCCCGCGTCACCACCGCCCAGCGGTCCGCCTCCGCATACTTCACCGCGGCACCACCCTGGTTGACCATCGGCTCGACCGCCAGCACCAAACCCTCTTCCAGAAGGAAGTCCCCACGCTTCTGAGTGCGGTCGTAGAAGTTGGCGACCTTCGGCTCCTCGTGCATCTCCCGCCCTATCCCGTGGCCGACAAACTCCCGGACCACCGAGAAGCCCTCGCCCTCAACCAGATCCTGCATCTGCCGGGCAACCTCGCTCCACATCCGCCCGGGACGCATCTCAGAAACCGCCAACTCCAACGCCTCCCGGGTGACCCGAAGCAACCGCGCTATCCGATCACTCACCTTCCCCACTGGGAAGGTGCGCGCCGAATCGCCGCAGTAACCCTCCAACTTTACGCCGCAGTCGATACTGACCACGTCTCCCTCGTGCAGTACACGGTCCCCAGGGATCCCATGCACCACTTCTTCGTTGACGCTGGTACACAGCGCTGCGGGAAACGCGATCTTCGCGTGGGGGGTGCGAACCCCCTTGAACAGAGCAATCGCTCCCGCCGCTTCAATCATCCCTTCGGCAGCTGCATTCAACTCACCCGTCGTCACTCCGGGCTGAACCAACTCCTGCATACGCTCAAGGACCTGCCAAACCAGCCGTCCGGCATGTCGCATAATCTCGATCTCTCGAGCACTCTTCAGCACGATGCCGCCACTGCGCTGAGGGACGCCCGTCATGCAAACATCGCTCCCACCGACCGAACGCCCCCCTCTACCGAGAGCCTCGGATCGGTCCCTCGTTGCCCAGGAAGCCCTTGTAGTTCCGCATGATCAGGTTCGCTTCGATGCGCTGAACCAGATCCAACGCCACACTCACCACGATCAGCAGCCCCGTGCCACCAAGAAACGCAGAAACCTGGAAGGGAATACTCAACCACGCCGCCACGATCGTCGGAATCAGGGCAATCAACGCCAGGAAGGCAGCCCCGACGTACGTAATCCGTCCCATCACCTTCTCGAGGTAGTCCGCGGTTCGCTTGCCAGGTCGCAAACCGGGAATGAAGCTGCCGTAATCACGCAGGTTGTTCGCCATTTCCTTAGGCTGAAACGAGACCGTTGTCCAGAAATACGCGAAGAAGTACACCAGCGCAACGTACGCCACGTTGTACAGGTATGCGCCTGGGGCCAGATGCGCGCCCAGGAAAACCCACACCGACCAGTAGTAGAGGCCATTGAGTGACTGGAAGACCATCCCCGGGAAAATCAGCAGCGAGCTGGCGAAGATGATCGGCATCACCCCGCCGTGGTTGACCCGCAGCGGCAGATACTGACGCTGCCCGCCGTAAACCCGGCGGCCTCGAGTCTGCTTGGCCTGCTGGATGGGGATACGCCGCTGGCCCTGGGTAATCAGGATCGCCCCGGCCACCACGGCGACGAACGCAACGATCAGGAACAACACCGTCGACGGCCCCATCGTTCCGGCCCCGGCGGAGGCTACGTTCCAGTCAAAGTGATTGATTACGTAGAACACGGCATTCGGCATGCGTACCACAATCCCCGCCATGATGATCAGCGAGATGCCGTTGCCGATTCCATATTCGTCGATCTGTTCCCCCAACCACATCAAGAACACCGTGCCGGTGGTGAGCACCACCATGCCCATGATGAAGTAGATCGGGGTCTCGAACTCCGGGAGAATGAACCCGCTGGACCCCAGGTAGCGCATCCAGATCGTCGCCTGGATGATGCACAAGCCGACCGTAGCATAGCGCGTATATTCGGTGATCTTCTTCCGGCCGGACTCACCCTCTTTCTGCAGCTTCTCCAGCGCCGGCACCACCGTCACCAGGAGCTGAAAGATAATCGAAGCGGAAATATACGGCATGATCCCCAGGCCGAAGATCGTGCTCTGCTGGAGATTACCGCCGGTGAACAGGGCGAAGTACTCCGCCAGCCCACCCAGAGCCCCACTGCCGCCCCCGCGCTGCGACATGGCTTCCTGATCGACCCCCGGAATCGCGACGTAGAACCCGATCCGGTAGATCGCCAGCAAACCCAGCGTAAACAGAATCTTGTTACGCAGATCGGGGATCTTGAAAATATTAATGAAGGTCCGAAACATTAGTTCCCATGCCCTCGTGCAACCTGCGTTCCACCCGGCCTACTAGCCGGCGCAAAAGCCTGTCCCACCTCCTCGGCAGCACTACGGTCAGACGATCTTCGCCTCACCGCCCGCCTGGACGATCTTCTCCCGCGCTGTCTCACTGAACTTGGCCGCTTCGACCGAAAGCTTCTTGGTCAAACTGCCCATCCCCAACACCTTGACGTCCGCATCGACATCCCGCAACAAACCGACCTCATGCAGGGCCTGTCGAGTCACATGGTCGCCGTTCTCGAAGCGCTCCTCCAGATGGGCAACGTTGACGATACTGTACTCCCGCCGGAACTGGGCGTTACTGAAACCACGCTTGGGGATTCGGCGGAACAACGGCATCTGGCCACCCTCAGCCATTCCCCGGGAGCTCCAGCCGGCCCGCGAACCGCATCCGTTGTGGCCGCGTCCCGCAGTCTTGCCGTTACCGCTGCCGTGTCCGCGACCAACCCGCCGTCGCTTGCGGTTCCGCCCGCCCGCCTTGGTCACCTCTGCGATGTCCATCAGAATCTACCCCGCTATCTCGACGCCGCGATGCTCTGCCACCTGCTGACGATTCAGCAGCGAAGTCAGCGCCTTGTGTGTCGCCCGGACCAGGTTCTTGGGGCTGTTAGACCCGTAACTCTTGGTCAGAACATCATGAATCCCGGAAAGCTCCAGCACCGGACGCACACTAGCACCCGCGATCACCCCGGTACCCGGACTGGCTGGGACCAACACGACCTTCGCAGCGCCGTACTTCATGGTGATCCGGTGAGGGATGGTCGTGCCCTGCCGGGTAATCGGCTTCATGGACTGCGTGGCGATCTTGCGGGCCTTCTCCACCGCCGTGGGAACCTCCGGGGCCTTGCCATAGCCAACGCCCACCCGCCCGTTGCGATCGCCAACTACCACGAGCGCCGAGAAGCTGAAGCGGCGACCGCCTTTGACCACCGTCGCACAACGGTAGATCTTGACGACCACCTCGTCGAACTCCCGCTTCTCAGGTTCGCCTCGCCTGCGTGCCTCGGGTCTTCCTGTCCTGCCCTGCGCCATCTCGTAATCCCGTCAGCCGCTACCCGAGTCGGGCAAACCCCCGACCCATCACGACCGTCAAAACCGCCTAGAACTTCACCCCGCCCTCACGAACCGCATCCGCCAACGCCTTGATTCGCCCGTGAAAGCGATAACCGTTGCGGTCGAAGCGAACGGATTCGATTCCCTTGCCCTTGGCCCGCTCGGCCAACGCCGTACCGACCACCTTGGCTGCGGCGATGTTGCCGCTGGTGGAAAGCCCGTCCCGAAGATCCTTGTTCTCGGTCCCGGCCTGACAGAGGGTGACGCCACGCTCATCATCGATAATCTGCGCCGAGATATTCCGCAGACTGCGCGTAACCGTAAGCCGCGGCCGACCGCTGTCCCCGAAAACCATTTTGCGTACCCGCAGCTTGCGTCGCTGACGCCGGGCCGCTTTGAGCTTTTCCGTTCGCATGTTTCCAAACCTCTTCGCAGCCCCACCGCCACGAATGTTCGCCTAAAGGCGCCGCGGGCTTGCCTAGGCTGCCCCGCTGGCGAATGCCTTGCCCTGCTTGCGCCGCACTTGCTCGTTATCGTACCGAATGCCCTTGCCCTTGTACGGCTCGGGCGGACGGATGCGCCGCACCTCTGCGGCGAACATACCCACCGCCTGCTTGCTGCAACCGCGAACCACGAACCGGGCAGGCTCTAGATCACCCCGGGCCGCCGGAGTCTCGATGTCCACCTCCACGCCCTCGGGAATCGGAATCCGGAACTGCGGCTTGTCCTTGGAACCTCGTCCCATGAACCCTACGTTGAGGCACAATTCCCGCCCCTGCAGGGTGCAACCGTACCCCGTACCATAGATCAACAGCCGCTTGGAGAAGCCCTGGCTAACTCCCTCGACCATTCCGGCGACCAACGAGCGCGACGTACCGTGCAACTCCCGGGCCTGCTTGCTCTCGGCGCCCGCGGCAATAGAAATCAAGCGCGCATCGGAATCGTACTGTGCCGAGATTACCGCGGGGAGCTGCCAATCCAACTCGCCCTTGGGACCGGAGACCCGGCACTTCTGCCCGGTGATCTCCACCTTGACCCCGTCGGGAACCGCCACCGGTTTCTTGCCTATCCGCGACATCCTAAAACACCTCGTCCCGCCGGTGGGCCAACCACCGGACCGGTCGTCTCAATAGACCGTGCAAAGCAGTTCACCCCCCACGCGCTTCTCCCGACAAACGCGGTCGCTGAGCACGCCCGAGCTGGTCGATACGATCGCGATCCCCAGTCCGTCGAGCACCCGAGGCAGCTCGTCCACCTTGGAATACCTGCGGCAACCCGACCGCGACGCCCGCTTGATCTCGTGGATCAAGTCCTCGCCCCGCGGACCGTACTTCAGATCGATTCGCAGCATGCCCTGCTTGTCGTCCTCAACAACGTCGTAACCTTCAACGTAGCCCTCGGACTTCAGGACCTCCGCGATCCCCACCTTGAGCTTCGACGACGGGATGGCGACGCGCGGCTTGTGGATACGCGCCGCATTGCGAATCCGCGTCAACATGTCAGCTACAGGATCACTCCACATCGTTACGTCTTCCCTGCTCTCTCAGCACACGTTCATCGGTCCAGGGCTCAGCCTGCTCGGAGCCCGCGCCCCGAGCTTCACCGGACTACCAACTGGCCTTGCGAACCCCGGGGACCTTGCCTTGATGGGCCAGCGACCGAAAGCAGATCCGACAGATCTTGAACTTACGGTACACCGCACGCGAACGCCCGCAAAGCTGGCACCGACGAATGGTCCGCACTGCGAACTTCGGCGTACTCTGCGCCTTGTTAATCCATGCCTTAGTTGCCATTGCGTATCAAACCTGCCCCTCGGTCTGGCGGAACGGCATCCCCAACAGGGACAGCAGACGACGCGCCTCCGCATCGGTATGCGCCGTCGTGCAGAACGTAATGTTCATGCCCTGGGGGTATTCCAATTTCCCGATGTCAATCTCCGGAAACACCGACTGCTCGGTGATCCCCAGCGAATAGTTGCCCCGCCCATCAAAACTCCCGGGACTGAGCCCGCGGAAGTCGCGAATACGCGGAATCGCCGTGTTGATCAACCGGTCCACGAACTCCCACATCCGCTTCCCACGCAAGGTCACCTTCAGGCCGATCTCGTACCCGCGGCGAAGCTTGAAGTTCGACACGCTCTTGCGGGCCTTGCAGATCATCGGCCGCTGACCGGTGATCCTGGCCAGGTCCGCAGAGGCGGCTGCCATGCGCTTCTTTTCCTGAAGCGCCTTGCCCATACCCATCGAGACGACCACCTTGCCCAACCGCGGAACCGCCAGCAGGTTACCCTGCTCCAGCTCCTGGCTGAGCGCCGGACGTATCTCGGTTGTGTACTTCTCCAGAAGTCTGGCCACGGTCGCCAACTCCCCTTACGTTCTCAGGATCCTGACCCGACGGCACCTGCCCGGCTCAACGTGTCCAGCAGCGTGCCCGCCACGGTTACCCGACGTTTGCAGACGATCTTCCCGGCGTTATCCAACTCGGTCTCAAAACGCACCCGCGCTCCCCGGCCTTGCTTGGAATCAACCGGTAACACGTTAGACAGATGGATCGGAGCCTCTTTCTGCACACGCCCGCCCTGTGGATTGCGGCGAGTCGGTCGCACGTGGCGATAAACCATGTTGACCCCCTCGACCACTACCCGCCCGCGATCACGATCGACCCGCAGCACCTTGCCCCGAGCCCCCTTGTGATCTCCGCTGATTACCTCAACGGTGTCATTACGTTTCACGTGGTACGCCATCGCTCTACCCAGTGTCAGCTGAACCGCGACCCCTAACGGACGCCCTCAACCGCTACACCACTTCCTCCGCCAGCGAAATAATCTTCATGTAGCCCTTCTCACGCAGCTCGCGGGCCACCGCCCCGAAAATGCGCGTCCCCCGTGGATCGTTGTTCGCGTCCAGAAGGACCACCGCATTGCTGTCAAAACGCACGTAGCTGCCGTCCCGCCGAGGCGTTTGGCGACGCGTGCGAATCACCACCCCCTTGGCCAACCGCCGGGTGGCACGATCCTTGCGCGTCGCCCCTCCGGTGAAGTCGCTGTTGGGAAGAGCCTTCTTGACCGTCACCACCACGACATCGCCGATGCGGGCGTGCTTGAGTCTCTTCTTACCGCGGCGGGCCGTGCTGCCCTTAAGCACCGTAATCACCTGCGCACGCTTAGCGCCGGTGTTGTCGGCCACGTCCACAACAGTCTGCATCTGAATCATGGTTACGACCCGCTCCGCTCGTGCCCGCGTCCGCGGCGACTCCGCCTACCTCACTCAGGACCCCAGTACCCGAACCAGCCTCCAGCACTTCGTTTTGGAGACGGGGCGGCACATCATCACCTCGACCCGGTCGCCCTTCTTCGCCTTGTCGCCCTCGTCATGAACGTGCAGCGTCGCCCGCCGGCGTAGGAACTTACCGTACTTGGGATGCTTGATCGTGTACGCGTACGCCACCCGCAAAGTCTTGTCCCCGCGGTCCGACGTCACCAACCCGATCCGCGTCGTGCGGGGCACCCTCTTCACTGTGCCGGTCTCTTCGCTCATCACGTCTGCTCAGCCTCCTGCGGGCAACCCTACCCACCGCGCTGGTGCGTGGCCAACGACTCAAGGTGGTACTGTTTCTGCTCGATCTCAGTCTCGCCACGCTCACGCAGTACGGTGAACACTCGGGCAATATCGCGCTTGCCCAGCGTGAGTTGGTTGGGATTCTCCAGCTTCTCCGTAACCGCCTGGGCTCGCAAATCGAACAGGTGGCGACGCAGGCGGTCCAATTCGCCGTGCAACTCCTCGGTCTTCATCGCCCGAAGCTCTGCAATCTTCATGGCGTTCTACTACTCCCAACCGACACAACACGACCCGGCCGAATGGACGGCCTCAAACCCCAATACGCCGGTTGACGAACCGACATCGGTACGGCATCTTCGCAGCCACGCGGCGTAACGCCGCTCGGGCCACGTCCTCCACCACACCGCTGATTTCGTAAAGCATCGTCCCCGGACGCACGCAGGCCACCCAATACTCCGGGTCTCCCTTCCCCTTGCCCATCCGCGTTTCCAGCGGTTTGGACGATACCGGCTTGTGCGGGAAGATCCGGATGAACACCTGTCCCTCGCGATGCAAAAAGTGCGTCGCTGCGACCCGACCGGCTTCGATCTGGCGCGCCGTAATCCAGCCCGGCTCCAACACCTGGAGCCCGAAGTCACCATACGCCACCGTGTTTCCACGGGTAGCATTGCCGCGGATTTTACCGCGGTGCGACTTCCGGTACTTGATTCTCTTTGGCATCAACGCCATAGACAACTCTCCAACTCACCGACGGGCCAATCAAGGCTCTCGCGGCAACTTCCTCGCCCCTGAGGACGGACCTAGGCGCGCCTCCCCCGTGGTCGATCGCTGCGCGGCCGGGCCACGCCTTCGACTTCCTCACCGTAGCGCCCCTGATACAGCCACACCTTGACGCCGATTACGCCGTACTTGGTGAAGCTATGAACCATAGCATAGTCCACATGGGCCTGGAGAGTGTGCAGGGGGATAGAACCCAGAATCTTGGTCTCCCGCCGAGCCATCTCGTGCCCGCCCAGACGACCGGCGCACATGATCTTCACGCCCTTGGCGCCCGCCGCAATGCAACTGTCCGCCCGCTGCTTCATCGCCCGGCGGAATCCACCGCGCTTCTTGAGCTGCTCCGCAAGGGCATCCGCCACCAGCTGAGCGTCAAGGTCAGGCACGCGTACCTCAACGATGTTCAGGCTGATCTTCCGTTCGATGAGACTCTCGAGGGCATCTCTGAGCTTGTCGACCTCCGCCCCCTTGGGACCGATCACCAGCCCCGGCCGGGCGGTGTGCAGGACGACTTTCACCTCGTTCCGGGTCCGCTCGATCTCTATCCGAGAAACGGCGGCGTACGGGGGTTGGCGGTTCAAGCGCCGATCGATGAACTCCCGGATGCGCTGGTCTTCGACCAGGAACTCCCCGTACAGCGACTTGGGAGCATACCAGCGCGAGCGCCACCCTTCGGTAATCCCGATCCGAAACCCGAGTGGATGTATCTTCTGTCCCACGACTCACTCCGCTCTGGCGAACATCTCGCTCGCCTCAAGCTCCCGCATGGGCTGCCCCGCCCGAGGTCCTGATCCTCAATCCACCACCCGGACAAACAGGTGGCTGGTACGCTTCGCGATGGGATGGGCTCTACCGCGGTCCTTCGGACGCCAGCGGCGGTAGTAAGGCCCCTCATCGACGCGGGCTGAATCCACATAGAGGCGACTCATGTCCGCCTCCTGTTCGTTGGCGTTGGCCATCGCCGATTTAAGCACATCTGCGATCATGCCGCTGGCTCGATGGTGATCAAACCGAAGTGCATCCAAGGCCGCGTCGCAGTCCATCCCCCGGATGGTAGCCATCACCAAGCGCGCTTTCCGCGCGCTGATCCGTGCGTATCGGTGCGTCGCTGCCCAGCCTTCGCTTTTCGCCGTATTCTTCGCCATCGCGCTTCTCGTCCGTGG
>JAAEQG010001367.1 GCA_024231775.1 bacterium | reverse complement strand
AGGTTGAACGCATCCTTGAACCCGAACGGGCCCCAGAGTCGCTTGCCATAGACGTGGTAGAAGTGCCGCAGCGTGGCCATCGATTCGGTGGGGACGTAGGGCATTGCGCTGAGTGCGGCCGTCGGGGTGATCGTGCCATTATCCCGGCGTGGCTCGTGTGCGGTGTATCCGCCGGGCGTATCGCTGGCGGTCAAGCCCCAACACAGATCGCTGTAGCCCTTGTGCTTGTCTGGATTGGCGGCGCAGTAAGCCCGGTTGATCAGGCTGATATGGCGGTTGTTCTCGAAGTAGTTGCAGAATCGGTCGTGCTTGCCGCGCGGGTCGAAGCCGAGGAAGGAGTAGTGCGTGAAGAAGAGGGGACCGCCTTTGGGCCAGCCGACCCATTGTTTGTATCCGTAGTACGCGTTGCCATTGGCGTATTCGCTGTCGTTGCCTCCGGCCCAGCCTTCGTCATAGCACACCGGATCGATACCGTGGGTTGGTGAGGCGATGGCGAGCAGGTAGGTGATCAGGCACTCGTTGAAGTGCCCGCCAATGGCGTGGTTCATCCGCCATTCATGCCGGGGCGACCAGTGCCAGTACAGCCGTTGGCCGCTGGGCTCACGCAGATACCAGTCCCATTCGACCTCTCTCCAGAGCCGTGTGATCGTTTCACGCAGCTCCCGTTCGACAGGGTCGCCACTGGTGAAGTACTGCCGCACCGTCAACATGCCCTGGATCAGGAACGAGGTTTCGACGAGATCGCCCCCATCGTCGTACTTTGAGAAGGGGACCGTCTTTCCGGTCTCGCCATTGATCCAATGCGACCAGGCGCCATGATAGCGCTCCGCGCGGGTCTCCAGGAAGCGCGCCATCTTGAGCAGATGCGCGGCCGCGTCTTTTCGCTCGACGAAGCCCCGCTCGACGCCCACGACAATCGCCATCATCCCGAATCCGGTCCCGCCGCTGGTGCAGGTATCACCACTGCCCAGCCGCTCCCGCGCCAGGCCGCTGACCGGATGGGCGTACTCCCAGAAGAAGCGCAGCGTCGCTTCCTGGACGGATGTCAGCAGTTGCTCGTCGGTCATCGCAACCGAATGAGCCGAGACTGTCTGTGAGGGTGCAGATTCGGTGCCCTGTCGGTCGATGGTGGTGATGCGGTAATGGTATGTCTTCT